>JALVEV010000023.1 GCA_027030605.1 Campylobacteraceae bacterium
CTATGGCAAGGCAGCTTTTGAAGCACTAGAAAATGCAAAACTCTTAGATGAGGTCAAGAGTAAGTTTGTCTATGGTGAGTCTATCTCTCAGACTGTTACCTATGCAACAAAAGTAGCCGATTTGGGATTTATTGCAAAGTCTGCACTCTTTTCACCAAAAATGAAGCAGTTTAAAAAAGAGGTAAATTGGCATGAGGTTGACCCTAAACTCTATAGACCTATTGACCAAGGTATTGTTGTTTTAAAGCATGGAGAGAAGAGTCAAGCTGTAGCTAGTTTTTATGCATTTATCTTTTCTAAAAAAGCTGAGGAGATTTTTGAGAGGTTTGGATATCTTGTTCCATAATTAATTCTAGTCTGACAATATTTTATTAGACCTACCAAATTATATATTTTTTAGTTATAATTTATTTTATAGTAAAAAATATTGTACTTTGGAGGGAAAATGGAGGAGATAGAATCATTTTTATTAAATGGGTATAAACAGCTTGAACTCTATACTCTAAATATGAAGAGTAGACTTTTAGATGTTCTATATAATTTTGACTATACAAAATTAACGAAAGTAGGATTAGTTGTTATCTTTGGATATTTCTTAGGGAAGTTTTTAGGAAAATATATTCCTATTGGAATACAGTCATTAGGTAAAAAAATTAACCTCTCTATTGATAATGACTTTACAATAGCACTTCGCTCTTTTATCTTTAAAATGGTAACTTTTGGATTTATTTTAATTGGAATTAAACTTTGGTTACTTCCTAAGTCTATTGATTTTATTGTAAGTTCAATAGTTAAATCGATGTTGATTTTATCTGCTGTCGGATTTCTTTTAAATATTGTTAAACTCACTTTGCATAAAATGGCTAATAGCCCTAGAACTGAAGATAGTGTAAATGTTGTTCAACCCTCTACTCTTCCTCTTTTTGAAAATACAGCATTAATACTATTTTCAATGGTTGGTATTTATCAAATTTTTGCTCTTTGGCATGTAGATATGACAGCACTCTTAGCTGGTGCAGGAATAGGAGCTATGGCTGTAGGAATGGCGGCTAAAGATACTCTCTCTGATATTATTGCAGGTATTTTGATATTGACTGATGCTCCTTATCGTGTAGGAGATGTTGTCTACGTACGTAATAATTTAAAAGGTAGAGTAATTGCTATAGGACTTAGAAATACAAGATTGGTCACTAAAAGTAATATTGAGGTAATTGTACCTAATACCATTATGGGTACTTCTCAAATTGTAAATGAGTCCTCTTCTAAAAAAGATGGGATTCGTATAGAGGTTTTTATGTCTGTATCAAATAGAGAAGATGTTCATAGAGTTAAACAACTGCTGATTGAAGCTACTAAGAGTAGTAAAAAAATTGCACAAGACAAAGAGATGAAAGCTATTATGGTAGGTTTTCAGATGGATATGTTGGATTTTAAGATTCAGTGTTGGATAGATGATCCAGAAGATAAGGGAAGTGCTAAAGGGGAGTTGATGGAGAATGTCTATTTGAAGTTTAAAGAGGAAAATATTGATATCTCTATGACTCGATATCAGAATGTACGGCTCTCTTATGATGAGGCACAGGAAATTTATATTAAAGAGCTTCCTGAGTCTAAACAAGAGGTTTATGTCAAAGAGTTTCCACAGACAAAACAGGAGCAGTATGTCAAAGAGTTCCCTCAGACAAAACAAGAGCAATATGTAAAGGAGTTTCCAAAAACTAAACAAGAACACTATGTAAAAGAGTTCCCTGAGACTAAAGAGGAGCATTTTATAAAAGAGATACCAAATATTTTTGGTGTAGGTCAACCTAAAAAAATAGATAAAAATCCCCAAAAAACAACTAAAATGAAGAAGGAAAAAGATGAAAAGTAAACTCTTTTATAGTCAATTTTTGGGAATAGTGCTATTGTTAATTATATTACTGATATTTATTCCTATTTACAATAATAAAATTCCAAAAGTATTAAAACAAGAGGTTGAGTCTAAATTTTACTCTAGGGGATTAGATTGGGTTAATGTTAGAGTAGAGGGAAGAGATATAACTCTTTCTGGAGTTGCTCCTAATGTGGCTATGCACCACCAAGCAGTTAAGATTGCAAATAGTGTAATAGGAGGTAGAGTTGTATATGATAAAATCTCACCCCATGTTACTGTTCCATATACGATGTATATAGAGTCTACTAAAAAGAAACTACTATTGAGAGGTTACATGCCATCTAAAATAAGTTTAGAAGAGTTTTTAAAAGAGTTTAAGAATCAAAAGAGAAGGTATAAGCTTATAGATAGAGTTGATGTTGGAGCAGGAGAGCCTCAAGAGTGGGAGTCTTTAATGTTTACTATTGCAAAGTTAGTTAAAGAGTTAGATTTTGGAATTGTTAATATTGTTAATCAAAATGTAACTTTTTCAGGAAGAGTTGCAACTTCAAAGCAAAAAAGAGAGATAGAGAAGTTACTAAATGGATTTAAGAAGAGTAACTATCAAATAACAAGTAGAATTATTGCTATGGATGAATCTATAGTAGTATGCCAAAAACGTTATGATGAACTACTCTCTTCACATAAGATAGAGTTTAAGGCTGGAGAGGCAACAATAGAGGGAAAAAATAAGCCTCTGTTGAAATCTCTTAGTGAGATATTTGCTCTGTGTCCTAATGCAAAACTTACAATTATAGGACATACAGATAGTAAAGGTAATGATATTAAAAATCAAGAGTTGAGCCAAAAGAGAGCTCAAGCAGTAGTTGCTAAACTTTTTCAACTAGGTATTCCTTTGGAACAGATGGAGGCAATAGGTAGAGGAGAGGCTGAACCAATTGCAAGTAATGAGACCCAAGAGGGGCGAAAGAGAAATCGTAGAATTGAATTTAAAGTGGGAGGATACTAGAGATGTTAAGTTTAGGGTTGGAATTAATAGCTATATTTTTATTGGTAGCTGTCATTGGTGTATTGATGGGTCGTTTTCTTTGTAAGAGTGGAGAGAGTGAAGAGAGAGAGAAGAGAAAAAAAGTTATTTATGCTTATGAGTCAACACTAAAAGAGTTAGAGTTTCAGAAAAATAGGGTAGAAGAGTATGCTACTCAACTTCAACTTAAAGAGGATTATATTGCTCAGTGTGAACAAAATATTCATAGTCTTAATACTAAGTTGGACTCCTCAAATCAAGAGCGAAAACAACTTTTAGAGGAACTTAAAGTTTTAGATAAATATAAATCTAAATTTGAGTCTTTAGATAAAGAGTTTAAGATACACTCTAAGATGTTAGAGCAGTTAAAAGATGAAAAGATTAATAACCAAAAAGAGATTGCTGATTTTAAAATATTAACTAATGAACTCAATAAAAATATTAGTAGTTTAGAAGAAAATAGAGAAGAGTTAGAGAAAGAAATCCTCTCTCTAAATAATCAGTTAAAGGAGCAGAAAGAACACTATGAGAAACTAATTCAACAAATAAATGAACTTCATGAAGAGGATAAATCTAAAGCTTTGGAAGAGTATCAAGAGATTAAGAGTGATTATGAAAATTTTGTAGAGACGCATAACTTAGATAGTGATAGGTTACTAACACTTGAGATAGAGAATGAAAAAATGTATCATCTTTTAAATAGTGTTGAAATAGAAAGAGACGACCTTTTAAATAGACTTAGAGCTATATCTTCTGTTGTGGAAGCTGTTGGGATAGAGCAGGTTAAAGATGAGAGTCAAATACTTTTAGAAAATAGATAAAGTTGTTTATATCTATTACTTATTATTTTGAAATTTATAAAATAAGCTATCATTTAATAATGTTATATGATTTGTATGAATAAAATGTGATTAAAAAAACTTCTTTTAAACTTCTATTCTTTAAAATAGAATAAAATAAAAAAAGGGGTTTAAATTTTAATGTTATTTTACAATAGATATTCTATATTGGTTATTTTGGTTTGGTTATTTCAATATATTAGTAGAAAAAAAGTTCTATTTCTTTTACTATTTTCTCTATTTTTCTCTTTAAATCTTTCTGCTGAAAAGTTATCTAAAGGCATTATCCCCTATAAACCACTGAAAGATAAAGGAGCTATTTATGGTGCTTTAAACTGTAAAGGTTCCACAAATGTAGGCAAGTTGTTGAATGTATGGATTCCTGCTTTTAAGAAATTTTATCCCGATGTTAAGGTTAATAAGGATTTTAGAGGTTCATCTGAAGCTATTCTAGGACTCATGGAGGGAAATACTACAATTGGAGCGATGAGCCGTCCTATTAGTAAATACGAGTTAAATAAATTTATTAAGCAAAAAGGGTATAAACCCATAGAAATTAAGGTAGCTTTAGATGCCATTGCTATCTATGTATATAGGTTAAATCCTATCAATACAATTACTTTAGAGAAACTTGATGCTATTTTTTCTCAAAATCCAAAGCGTACTTTACTTAAACCTATTACAAACTGGAAGAGTATTAATGGAAAGGATGCAAAGATAAATATATATCTTTTTGATAAAAAGTCAGGTTCTAGAGCATATTTTCAAAAAAAAGTAATGTTAAAAGAGGAGTATAATCAAGATAATATTGTTGCTGATAATTTTGTGAAAAATAAAGAGCTAATTGAGAAGATAGCCAATGACTACAATGGTATTGGTTTTGCCTCTGTAGATATTCAAGATTTTAGAGTTAAGAGACTTTCTTTATCAAAAAGAGAACACTACCCTATTTATGCTCCAACTGATAAAAATATTAAAAATGGTACATACCCGTTAACTAGATTTTTTTATATCTATTTAGATGTTCCTCCTGATATGCCTATACCACCTCTTATATATGAATTTTGTAAATTTATTCTCTCTTATAATGGACAGAATATTGTGCTTAAAAATGGAGGGCTACCTTTAAGTCCAAAACAGATTGGTATAGAGTTATCAAAAATTAGGAGTAGATAGATGAAGAATAATGGAAAGACAAAGCTATTTCATAAGGTTAGTATTAAATCAAAATTTTTAATGATGATTCTGGGAATAGCTATTATTTGTATAGCTGTAGTTGGGCTTCAAGGGTTACAATATGGGAAAGCCTCTTTAACTAAAAGTATGTATGACCACTTTACATCACTACAAGCAACAAGAAGCCAACAGATAGAGAACTACTTTAGTAATAAAAGGAATATTATAAAGACATTTGCTTCACAAAAGAGTATTGTGGATGCAATGAGTGAGTTCTCCTCAGGATTTAATCTTCTTGATACTTACAATGTAGATATTACTAAAAAACAGTCAGAAAAGTTAGAGGCATTCTATAAAAATAGTTTTATTGATGAGTTAAATCATAACTCAATCAAAAAATATAGTTACACAACACTACTCCCTAGAAAAGAGGTAGCAAAATATCTTCAATATTATTATATTGCAAATAATCCCTCTATTAATAGTAGGGAGCTTATGGAGCGTGCAGATGACAAGAGTTACTATTCTGAGGTTCACGAGAAGTTTCATGCTACTCTACGAGATATAGTTCATAACCAAGGTTTTAAGGACCTCTTTTTAATTGATGTGAAAACATTGGATGTTATCTACTCTGTCGATAAAGGGGTTGATTTTGCAACTAATCTAAATGAGGGACCTTATGCTCAAAGCTCTTTAGCAAAAGTGGTTAAGAAGATTATTCTAAATCCTAATAAGGGTGTAGTAGAGATTTCTGATTTTAAACACTATAAACCTGCTAAAAATTTACCAAAGATATTTTTTGCTGTACCTATATACAAAAAGAGTACTCTAATTGGTATCTTAGCTACACAGATTTCAGTGAAAGGGATTAATGATATTACTACAGGTAAACATAATTGGGTACATGATGGTTTAGGGCAGAGTGGAGAAGTCTACTTGATAGGTAGAGACTATAAGATGCGTTCAGATGCACGAAAAATTATTGAAAATCCTAAAGAGTTTTTTAAAGAACTTAACCAAACAAATATTGATACTGATGAGTTAAATATGATTGCTACTACAAATAGTACTATTTTAAACTTAACAATATATAGCGAATCGGCAAAACGAGCTATTGAAGGAGAAGATGGAACTGTTATTACAACTAATTATTTAAATAAGAGAGTTCTAAGTGCTTATGCCCCTTTAAAAATTAAAGGATTAAATTGGGGAATGATAGCAGAGAAAGAACTCTCTGAAGCAGAGAAGCCTATTAGAGAGTTTGAGAATGCACTTCTTATTTCAGCGACTATATTAGCTACTCTTATTACCTTTTATTCTATTTGGTTAGCCTATAATTTTTTAGCTCCTATTAATCGTATGGCAAAAGGAGTTAAAGATATTATTAGTAAAAAATCAACTTCCTTAATTAATCTTAATAGAGATGATGAGTTTGGAGAGTTAGCTAAAAATATAGATAAGATGATAGAGACAATTAATAGACAAAAAGAGGAGATTGAGAAGAAGAGCAAAGAGAATGATGAGTTACTCTGTAATATTTTACCTCAAAGTATTGCAACACGTTATAAGAATGGAGAGAGGGATATTGCAGAGACAATTCCTAATGTTGCGGTTCTCTTCTCTGTTTTACATGGGTTTGAACAATTCTCTAATAACTTAGATGCAAAAGAGTCTATTGAACTGCTTAATGAGATTATAAATGAGTTTGACCATCATGCACAAAACTTTGGTATTGAGAAGATTACAACCATAGGTGACTCCTACATGGCATCTAGTGGGTTAATAACTCCTAGATTAGATTATGCTAGACGTATTACGGAGTATGCAATTAAAATGTTTGAAGTAATTGAACTTTTTAATCAACGACACCAAAGTCATCTTAGCCTCTCTATAGGTATAGATGCAGGAGAGGTAATGGCAGGAATTGTAGGAGAGTATAAGTTTGTATATGATATTTGGGGAGAGGTAGTCAACTCTGCTAATCATATATCTCATCAAGCAAAAGAGAATACTTTACGTATAAGTGAAGCTGTCTATCTTCAACAGACAAATCAAGATATTTATCTTCTATGTGAAGAGGATAAGAGTAGTTATTATATTGATTTTAATAAAAAGGGCTAAAGATGAGTGAACTCTTAAGTACACTTCCTCTAGCGTGGAAGACATGGGGAATATTAATTGTCTTTGGACTCCCTTTAGCTATTGTTGTTATGGGAGAGTTACTCTTATGGTTAGAGCGTAAAAATTCTGAGTTTATACCAATTGTATATAACCTAAGAAATATATTATTGCCAAATTTAGCAGTCTATCTAATACTAAGTAAAATTATTAATCTTGGGGAAGAGTCTTTATTACTTAAGATATCAGCTACCTTTTTTTGGTTAATACTTATTCACTCTACTCTTAAGTTTATTAATACTTTAGTATTTTCAGAGGTTTTATCAGAGGAGATAAAGACAAAAATTCCAAAGCTTTTGGTTGATTTTATACGAACATTTTTAGTCCTTTTGGGTGCAGCCATTATCGCTTCTACTGTTTGGGGTGCTGATTTAGGACGACTCTTAGCAGCTTTAGGTGTTGGTTCAGTTGTATTAGGTCTTGCCTTACAAGATGTACTAGGAGGACTCTTCTCTGGTCTTGCTCTTCTCTCCTCTAAACCTTTTATGGTAGGAGATTGGATACGCATAGGTGATGAGGTAGGAGAGGTCAAAAATATTGATTGGCGTGCAGTAACTTTAGTCAATTTTTCAGGTGATTCTATTGTTATACCTAATGCTTCTATTGCAAAAGAGCAGTTTCAAAACTACTCAAGACCAACACCTATACATCGAGAAGAGGTTGGATTTGATATCTCTTTTGATGACCCACCAAACCGTGTTAAAGAGGTGTTACTAGAGGCTGCTGATATGACAGATGGTATTTTAAAGGAACCTGCTCCTAGTGTTGCTCTTATCTCTTATGATGAGTTCTCTATTCACTATGAGGTGAGATATTTTATTGCTGACTATAGTAGGGCTCCTAAAATTCATGATGCATTTATTACTCGTATTTGGTATGCTAATAAACGATATGGGATTACTTTCCCTACACGAGCACATGAAGTCTATAATTTTGATGGAGAAGCAACTAAAGAGAGAGAAAATACTCCAGAAGAGATTGCTAGGCTTCTTAAGCTCTCTAAAATCTTCTCTGTTACAGATAAAGAGCTTATTCAACTTGCTAAATCCTCAACAATTGATGATTTTGGAGTAGGTGAGTGTCTTCTTCAAAGAGGAACTACTACCGATAAAATTTATCTTATTTTAGATGGAGTTGCAAAAGAGCATATTAGTAACAAAAATGGAGAGTTACTACATGAGAGAAGATTAAAGTCGGGAGAACTATTTGGTTTAGCTTCACTTATTCGAAAAGAGGCAAGTCTTGTAACGGTTTGTGCATTATCTGATATTCGTGTAGTCTCTATGGAGATTACTGCGATGCAAGATTTACTAAAACACAACCCTAGTGTAGCACAAGCCTTAGAAGGCATGGCAACACTGCATGAAAAGAAGATAGAGAAGAGTCTTTTTGTTTAAGTCTACATAGAAGGAGGTCAGAATTGAAAAAAATTGTTATTGGAATAGTGTTAATTCTCTTTGTACTTTACAACATTGTACTTCAGCGTATTACTATTGATGCTGGAGAGGAACTTGTATTGATTAAGAAGCCTTGGTTCTATGGCTCATCTGGAGTTGAACAAAAAACCTACTCTACAGGTACAGTTTGGGCTGTTCGTTCAACTAAAGCACAACTTATATCTTTAAAACCCTATCTTATCTCTTTTAAATTTTTAAATTTAATGACTTATGATAATATTCCAATTTCACTTAATGTAGATATAACATTTCAGAATCAAAAAGGAAAAATGGCAAAACTTATAAGTGATTTTGGAGAAGATAGTAATTGGACTGAGACACTTTTACGTCCTACCTTGAGAGTGAGTTTAGAGTCTTATATTAAGTCAAACCTCTACTCTACATTACAAGCAAATAGCTCTAAGGTAACTGCTATTGAAAATAGTCTTTTAAAAGATATTGAGCATTTTTTAAGTAATAAACAGCTACCTATTGATATTCTTCAATTTGCGATTAATAAAATTACTCCCCCTCAACATATTAGAGATATGGCACTTAAAATAGTTTTAAAAGATAAGAAAATTAAATTAAAGCAGAGAGAGATAAAACTGCAAGAGTTACAACAAGAGCTAGAGAGAGAACGAGCCAAAGCAGATAAGAGTTATATGGAAAATATGCATATGACAATTTCACAATATTTGATGTTTAGAAGAGTAGAGTTAGAAGAGAAAAAACTTACAACTGAACGTTATATTATTGATCATATAGATGATAAGAATGGAACCATCTCTTTAAAAATGGATTTATCTAAATAAATTATTTCGCTATACTTCCAAAAAATAAAAAAATGAGGAGTATAAGTGAAAAGAGTAGTCTATATGGGGACACCTCATTATGCGAAAGAGATATTACAAGTACTAATTAATGATGAATTACTAGAGATACCTTTAGTCATAACTCAACCAGATAGAAAAGCAGGACGAAAAGGGGAGTTAAAAGCCCCTGAAGTTAAAGTTTTAGCCCAAGAGCATAATCTACATCTGTTACAACCTGAAAAGCTCTCTGATGAGGGAGTCTATGAAGTGATTATTGAAGCAGAGCCTGACTTTATAGTTGTAGCTGCATTTGGACAACTCTTACCTAAAAAAATTTTAGATATTGCCCCTTGTATTAATCTTCACGCCTCTTTGCTTCCTCAATATCGTGGGGCAAGTCCTGTTCAGCAGTCGCTACTTAATGGTGATAAGTTTACAGGCGTAACAGCGATGCTTATGGAGGAGGGGTTAGATAGTGGACCTATTTTAGGGTATCGTTACTTTAAAATTCCACCAACTATGTTATTGCCTGAACTGATGAATCGGTTGAGTGAGGATGCTTGTGCTTTAACAGTAGAGACGATTCATCGTTTTGATACTCTTGAACCAGTTAAACAGAACCATGCTGTAGCAACACATTGTAAAAAGATTAAAAAGAGTGATGGTTTGGTTGATTTTAGTAGTGCATCTACTCTTTATAATAAATATAGAGCCTTTGAGGGGTGGCCTGGCATTTTTGTTGAGGGTGGAACAAAAATTAAAGATGTTGACTTAGTAGAAACAGAGAGTCGTAATGGGGCAGGTGTTATTTTAGAACTTAGAGAAAATTCGGTCGTTGTTGGATGTGAAGAGGGTTCTTTAGAGATTGGAACCATTCAACCTGCTTCTAAAAAGGCAGTAGATGCTAAGGCATATTGTGTTGGTAGAGGATTAAAAGTTGGAAATACTCTGTTTTAATACTTTAGAATCAACTCAAACCTATCTAATAGAGCAGATAAAAACGAAAAAGTTGTCAGCACCCATTTGTGTTATGGCAAAAGAGCAGACAGCAGGAGTTGGTAGTCGAGATAACTCTTGGGAGGGAGGAAAGGGTAATCTATTTTTCTCTTTTGCTGTAGCTCTTGAAGATTTACCTAAAGATTTACCTTTAAGCTCTGCCTCTATCTATTTTTCATTTATTATGAAAGAGATACTCACGAAGAAGTGTGAGGATATTTGGTTAAAATGGCCCAATGATTTATACCAAAATTCATCAAAAATTGGTGGAACCATCACAAAAAAAATAGATAATATTCTTCTTTGTGGAATGGGTATAAATTTACAAAAAAATTTAAATAGCTTCAAAGCATTAAATCTCAATGTTGAGCCGATAGATTTATTAAATGAGTACTTAGAAGCATTAAAAAAGTATCCAACATGGAAGCAGATATTTAGTCTATATAGGATAGAATTCTCAAGAAATAAAGGGTTCTTTACCCATATAGATGGTGAGTTGAAACCCCTTGAAAAAGCGATTCTATCGGAAGATGGTTCACTAATAATTGAAAATAAGAGAGTATACAGTATAAGATGAGTGAAGTAATAACAATAGCAAATCAAAAGGGTGGTGTAGGTAAGACGACGACAGCTGTCAACCTTGGAGCAGCCTTGGCACAAAATGGTAAAAAAGTTCTTATAATTGATGCCGACCCCCAAACAAATGCTACAACAAGTTTAGGCTTCAATCGTAATGATTATGAGTACAATATCTATCATGTGCTTATCGGTATTAAAAAGATGTCAGATGTTATCTTGCACTCTAATTTTAAAAACCTTGATATGGTTCCTGCCAATATTGGCTTAGTTGGAATTGAAAAAGAGTTCTATAATCCTAAAAAGAAAAATCGTGAACTCCTATTAAGAAAAGCAATTGAACCTATTAAGAGTAACTATGATTATATCTTAATTGACTCTCCTCCTGCATTAGGACCTATTACTATAAACTCTTTAGGGGCAGCAGATTCGGTTATTATTCCTATCCAATGTGAGTTTTTTGCATTAGAGGGGTTGGCACAGTTACTTAATACAATTAATCTGTTGAAGAAGTCGATTAACCCAAAGTTAACTATTAAAGGTTTTTTACCGACAATGTACTCTTCTCAAAATAATCTCTCAAAGCAGGTTTTAGAAGACTTATCTCACCACTTTAAAGAGAAACTTTTCTTAACTAAGAAAAAAGAGGTATTAATTGTACCTCGAAATATTAAAGTGGCAGAGTCTCCCAGTTATGGAAAGCCTGTAACAGAGTATGCAAAAAAGTCTAAAGGTGCGGCTGCTTACTTTGATTTAGCTAAGTCAATTGTTAAAGCTGAGAAGAAGATAAAAAAACAGACACTAAGTAAAATAAAAGGCTAAAAGATGGCATTAGGTAGAGGTCTTGGGGCAATATTAGAAGAGGTGGGTCAAGCGTATGACAGTGAGATAGGTTCATCTTCGTATGAGGGTGATGCTATAAGAGAGATAGATGTTAGTGAAATCTCTCCAAATCCCTATCAACCTAGAAAAACATTTAATCAAGAGGCTCTTCAAGAGTTAAGTGAGTCTATCTCTCGTCATGGTCTTTTGCAACCTATTGTTGTTATTGAAAAAGATGATGGTTATTTGTTGGTTGCAGGGGAGCGAAGACTTCGTGCTCATAAACTAGCAGGATTAGAGACTATTAAATGTGTGGTAGCTGATGTAGATATTGATGAGGTAAAGCTTCGTGAGTTGGCACTTATTGAGAATATTCAACGAGAGGATTTAAATGCTATTGAGTTAGCACACTCTTATGATGAACTTATAAAGGTGTACGATATTACTCATGATGAACTCTCTTCTGTAGTTAATAAAAGCCGTTCACAGATTACCAATACCCTTAGACTTTTGTCACTCTCTTCTTATGTACAAGATAAATTAACTAATGGGGTCATCTCACAAGGTCATGCAAAAGTTTTGGTTGGTTTTAATGAAAAAGAGCAGAAAGTTTTAGTTGATACTATCATTGGTCAAAAACTATCAGTTCGGGAGAGTGAACTATTAGCAAAAAAGAAAAAATCTATGGAAGATGAGAATGTTTTTATCTCTACACCTAAAAAAGAATCTTTTATTGGAAGCTATGAAAAGAAGATAAAAGAGCAACTTCCTTTTGATGTTAAAGTAAAAAACAATGCTTTAGAGATTAACTTCAAAAATGCAGAAGAGATTGAAGAATTTCTCAATATGTTACCAAAATAGACATATAAACGCTCTCTTGAGAGAAGCGTTTGAAATCCCCTCATTATAACAAAATATTAATCAAATCATTACTTTACCCAAGATATAATACCCAAAATTTTTTGGAGGAGTTTGAATGCTTGACTTGAATCCCGGTTTGATGTTATTCGTTCTTGTTATTTTCTTCTCTCTTCTATTTTTATTAAATAGTATGCTGTTTCAGCCTCTTTTGAAGTTTATGGACGATAGAGATGCAACAATAGCAAAAGATTTAAAAAATGCAGAAGAGATGGCCGATAATAGCAGTGGATTGAATGCAAAAGCTGATGAAATCTTAGCTACAGCAAAAGCTGAAGCAAATGCAATCAGAGAAAAAGCTACTTCTGAAGCGAAAGCTTTGGCAGAGAGCAAAATAGAGAGTAAAGTGAAAGAACTCGAAGCAAGTAATACTGCCTTTTTAGCAGAACTTGAAGCTGAGCAAGAGGAACTCAAAAGTGCGTTAACTGCTGAGCTACCAACGTTTAAAGAGACTTTACACTCTAAATTGAGTAGCTTGTAGGAGAGATAATGAGAATTAAAAATATCGCACTAATTGCAACAGCTGTTTTAGTCCCTTCATTGGTACTAGCTAGTCATGGTGAACACCATGTAACCATGTTTGATTCTGATTTTAAATATAGAGTTTTAAACTTTATTATTTTTGCAGGACTTATCTACTATTTGGTTGCTAACCCTATTAAAGCGTTTTTTGTAGGACGTTCCCAAGGGATTGCAAATCGATTAAAAGAGATTGAAGAAAAACTTCAAGCTTCTAAAAATGAGCGTTTAGTGGCAGAAGAGAATCTAGCTAAAGCTGAGGAGAAAGCAAAAGAGTTGGTTGCAGATGCTGCTAACGAAGCTAAAATTTTAGCTACTAATATTGCAGAAAAAAATGCTACCCTTCTTAGTCAACTAGAGAAACAAGCTCTTGAAAAGCAAGAACTAGAGACTAAAAAAGCAATGAGAAGTACAATAGATGAAGTACTTAACAGTGGAATTACTAATGATGACATTACGGTAGATGAGTCTAAAGTTATCTCTCTAATCTCAAATAAGGTGGCATAATGGAAGAGTTAATTGCTAAACGATATGTCAATGCACTTGTTGGCTCAACTAATAAAAAAGAGAGAGCTGACTTTTCTAAAATACTTTTAGGAATGACAGAGGCATTCTCTGATGCAAATGTTGTTGAGAAGTTGTCTTCTCCATTAATTTCTAATGAAGCAAAGACTTCAATGGTTATTGAGAGTTTAGGAGATGCTGATGAGAAGTTAGTAAACTTTATTAAGATTGTTGGAGAGAATGGTCGCTTAGACCTTTTGCCAACAATTGCAAAAGTTTTAAAACAAGCTATTCAAACTGAAACCAATAAATATGAAGGTGTTGTGACATCAAGTTCTAAACTTAAAGAAGCAGAGCTTAAAGAGTTACAGAAATCTTTGTCAGCCTATACTAATGGAGCTAATATTGAATTAACTCAAGAGGTATCAGATGTTGATGGGATTAAAGTTTCAGTCGAAGACTTGGGTATTGAGGTAAACTTCTCTAAGCAGAGAGTTAAAGAACAGTTAATTGATTTCATTACGAAATCACTATAAAAAAGTAATCTAACGGAAGGAGTTGCAGTGGCAAACAAATTACAAGCAGACGAAATCTCTTCAATAATCAAAGAGAGAATCGCGAATTTTGAGATTGATGTAGATATCAACGAAGTTGGTAAAGTAGTAGGTGTTGCAGATGGAATTACATCTGTATATGGTCTTAACAATGTTATGGCTGGAGAGGTTGTAGAGTTTGAAACAGGTGTTCCAGGAATGGTTCTTAACCTTGAGGAGGCGAGTGTAGGTATCGTTGTTCTTGGTTCAATGGCTGGAATTGTTGAGGGAATGAGCGTTAAGCGAACAGGTGAACTACTTAAGATGCCAGTTGGTGATGCAATGGTAGGTCGTGTTGTTAACCCACTTGGAGAGCCAGTTGATGGTAAAGGTCCAATTGAGGCTACAGAGTCACAACTTATTGAGACAAAAGCACCAGGGATTATGGCTAGAAAATCAGTTCATGAGCCACTTCAAACTGGTATTAAAGCTATTGATGCACTTGTACCAGTAGGACGTGGGCAAAGAGAGCTTATTATTGGTGACAGACAGACAGGTAAGACTACATTAGCAATTGATACAATCATTAACCAAAAGGGTCAAGATGTTATCTGTGTATATGTAGCGATTGGTCAAAAACAATCAACAGTTGCATCTATTGTAAAGAGACTTGAAGAGGCTGGAGCAATGGAGTACACGATTATTGTTAATGCTTCTGCATCTGACTCTTCAGCATTCCAATTCTTAGCTCCTTATGCAGGTGTTACTTTAGCTGAGTACTACATGAACTCTAGTAGACATGCTGTTATCTTCTATGATGACCTTACAAAACATGCTGTTGCATATCGTGAGATGTCACTTATCTTAAGAAGACCTCCAGGTCGTGAAGCTTATCCAGGGGATGTTTTCTATCTACACTCAAGACTTCTAGAACGTGCTGCTAAACTTAGTGATGAAAATGGTGCAGGTTCAATTACAGCCTTCCCAATTATTGAAACACAAGCAGGTGATGTTGCGGCGTATATTCCAACAAACGTAATCTCTATTACTGATGGACAGATTTTCCTTGAGACTGACCTCTTTAACTCAGGTGTTAGACCTGCGATTAACGTTGGACTTTCGGTTTCACGTGTTGGTGGTGCGGCACAGATTAAAGCTACTAAACAAGTTGCAGGTACACTTAGACTAGACCTTGCTGCTTATCGTGAACTCCAAGCATTTGCACAGTTTGCCTCTGACCTAGATGAGCATAGTAGAGCTCAACTTGAAAGAGGTGGTAGAATGGTTGAAGTTCTTAAACAAGGACCATACTCTCCAATTCCAATTGAGAAGCAAGTTGTTATGATTTATGCAGGGGTTAAGGGTTATCTCGATGATATTCCTGTTAATGCCGTAACTAAGTTTGAAGCTGAACTATATCCATTTATGGATGCAAAATACGCTTCTGTTCTTGAAAGCATTAGAGATGAGAAAAAAATCACTGATGATAATGAAGCAGAGTTGAAAAAAGCAATTGAAGATTTCAAAGAATCTTTTTCAGCATAAGAGGGCTAAATTATGGCTAATTTAAAAGAGATAAAGCGTAAGATTGCGAGTGTTAAAGGCACTCAAAAGACCACGCGTGCAATGAAACTAGTCTCATCAGCTAAACTTAAAAGAGCAGAAGAGATTGCTACACGCTCTAAAGTTTATGCTACAAAGTTAACAGAGTTGTTAACTGAGATTGCACAGAAGATGTCTCAAAACAATGCAGATGGGATTGATAATGTTTTTATGAAAGAGAACAAAAATCCTAAAAGAGTTGACATTGTATTTGTAACATCAGATAAAGGTCTTTGTGGTGGATTTAACCATCAAACCATTAAACAAGCGAACAAAATTATGCAAGAGTATGTAGATGCAGGTGTTGAAGTTCGTTTAAGTGGTGTAGGTAAAAAAGGTATTGCCTTTTTCAAATATAACCAAGTTGAGATGTTAAATCAGATTGATGACTTAAGTTCAAAACCTGACTATGCACGTTCAACAGAGTTGATTGACTCATTGGTAAAAGATTATGTTGCAGGTGAGACAGATAAGATTATTCTTATTCATAATGGATATGTAAATATGATTGTGCAAAAGGTCTATACACAGCAACTACTTCCTATTGATACCTCTAGTTTAGAGATTACAAAAAGTGTAGCTCTTTCAGAGATGGAAGTTGAACCAGATGATGACGATACTCTCTTAGAGGCATTGGTACAGAAGTATGTTGAGTATACAATGTACTATGCGTTGTTAGACTCGTTAGCAGCAGAGCATTCAGCTCGTATGCAAGCGATGGATGCTGCAACAAACAATGCAGGTGAGATGGTTAAAAAGCTAAGTATAGCATATAACAAAGCAAGACAAGAAGCGATTACGACTGAACTCATTGAGATTATCAGTGGTATGGAATCGTTGAAATAATAAGGAGAATAGATTTATGACAGGTAAAGTAGTACAGGTACTAGGTCCCGTTGTTGA
>JALVEV010000024.1 GCA_027030605.1 Campylobacteraceae bacterium
GAAGCCATATCGACGGAAGCAAACACTACTTTACACCTAAAAAGGTACTTGATATTCAGTACAACTTAGGCTCAGATATTATGATGATACTCGATGACCTCGTTGCCCTACCTGCTACACAAGAGCGAATAAAAGCGAGTATAGAGCGTACTACTCGCTGGGCTGAAGAGTCAATTGAGTACCACCGTGCTAACCAAGCTGAGGGAAAATCACTTGACCAAAATATCTTTGCTATTATCCAAGGGGGAACGGATAAAGCCTTTAGAGAGAAGTCTGCTAAAGAGCTTTGTGCGTTAGACTTTGATGGTTTTGCCATTGGGGGTTTAAGTGTTGGTGAAGCCAACCAAGATATGTACGACACCGTAGAGTGGACAACACAATTTATGCCAACCGATAAACCTCGTTACTTAATGGGGGTAGGAACACCTGAAGATTTGGTAGAGAATGTCGAGCGTGGAGTAGATATGTTTGACTGTGTTATGCCAACACGAAATGCAAGAAATGGAACACTCTTTACCTCTTATGGAAAAGTTCACATAAAAGCTGCACGATTTAAAGAGGACGAGCGACCACTAGACCCAGAGTGTGGGTGTATGGTGTGTAAAACATACTCAAGAGCCTACTTATGTCATCTCTATCGTGCTAAAGAGATTACCTACTATAGACTAGGAACCATTCATAACCTATACTACTATCTCAATCTAATGAAAGAGATGAGAGAAGCCATCTTAAACAACTCATTTGCTGAGTTCAAAAAAGCGTTTTATGCAAAAAGAGTGCAATAGCTATTGTACCCTACGCTACCATCATTGGTTGAGTATTATGGATTCGTATAAACTCAGCCAAATCTCGAACTGTTTTACAACCACTCTCAATCGCAATTTTTAATATGTTACCGTCAAACTTTTTCATTGTGACATCCTTATATTAAAATTAAATAAATTAGAATATTTAATTATTTAAATTATTATAATATAAAGTTGCCTAATTAAAACTTAATTATAAATAAATTTATATTTTTAACTTTAAAAATTAAAAATATAATTATTTTTTGTTCTATATTGTTATCTCTTTAATGTCTGCAATCTCTCTAAATGACTTATAGATAGAACCAATCGTATTTTTACGGTTATTTTTAAGAGCTTCATCTTCGGCATTGACTAAAACATCATCAAAGTAGTTATCTAGCTTTGGTTTAAGAGCAAACAGAGCAGAGAGCTTCTTTTCATAAGAGTTATACTCTTTAGATATAGTAGCACTATATTCATCATATAGCTCACCCTCAATAGGCTCAACAAAAAGCGATTTATCTACAGTTAATTCACTGTCCAAATTAACCTCTTTAGAGATATTTGCAACACGTTTAAACGTTGAAAATTGCTCTTTAAACTCATTGGTAGAGACAATATTATTTAGAGCAGATACCTTTTTAGCAATCTCATTTACATCTTGCTCACCTGATTCTAAAACAGCACTAATAACCGATGGGTTCGCATCTAAAGACTTCTTAATACGCTCAACAATAAATGAAATCAATTTTTCAACATCATACTCTGAATAAAGCTCATTTAACATCTCTATAATCTCTTTAGTTTTAAATGGTAAGTTGTACTCAATAACAATTCTAACAATACCATTAACAGCACGACGCAAGGCAAATGGGTCTTTTGAACCTGTAGGAATCTTTCCAACAGAGAAGAGTCCAATAAGTGTATCGAGCTTAATCGCCATGGCAACAATAGCTGAAAATGTAGAAGATGGAAGCTCTGCACCCTCTCCAAGTGGAAAATACTGCTCTTTAATTGCTTGGTAAACTACCTCATCTTTACCTAATGCTTTAGCATAGTAGTAGCCCATAAGCCCTTGAAGTTCAGTAAACTCATAGACCATTTCAGAGGTAAGGTCAGCTTTTGCTAAAGAGATAGCCTCACTCATTAGCTCTTTTAGTTCATCTTCACTCTTGTTTGTCTCTCTTTTGACCTGCTCCATATAGAGTTCAAGCAATCTTAGAGCTATCTTCTTCTCTCTCTCAATCTTATCGGTCAATGAACCCAAACCGTCCATAAAGGTAATCTTCTCTAAACCATCAGTTACAAGTCCACGTTTTAGGTCATTTCTATAGAAAAAGAGTCCATCGGCTAGACGTGGTTTTAGAACTCTCTCATTTCCTTCTATCACTTTAGTATAATCATCTGTAACTGCATTTGAGACCACTATAAATCTGTTTGAGAGTTTTCCATCTTCAAAAACAGGGAAATAGCGTTGATGCTCCTTCATGGAGGCAATAATAGCCTCTGGTGGTAGCTCCAAAAACATCTCATCAAAACTACCAAGTAGTGCTTTTGGATTTTCAGTAATAGCTACTACCTCATCTAAAAGAGATTTATCTCTCTCTATTGAGATATTATGCTCTTGCTCCAATGCTTCAAACTCTGCTAAAATCTTTGCCTCTCTATCTTTAGGGTAGAGCATCACTTCACCCTCTGCTAAGATAGTATCGTACTCATTAATATTGGCTACCTCTACAGCATCAAAGTTAACCATTCTATGCAGATAAGTTTTACTATCTGATTTTACACCAAATAGTTCAACATCTACTACATCATTTTCTAAACGAACCTGAACCCAACGAATAGGACGAATAAACTCATCTTTTCTACTTCCCCAACGCATCATCTTCCCAAATGCCATTGAGCCTAGCCATTTCTCTAACATCTCTTGCAGAAGCGTAATAGTCTCTAAACCCTTTTGCTCTTTTTTAAAGTAGAGACACTCTTTGCCTTTGTTCTCTATGCGTCCAAGCTCTTCAAAACTCACACCACACTTACGAGCAAACCCCTCACCTGCTTTTGTAACCTCACCATCACGAACAGCGACCATTACAGGAGGGCCTACAAGTTCAATGGTCTGGTCAGCTTGTCTTAATGGCATTGCTTCATGTCTAAGCACCAAACGACGTGGAGTATAGACAAACTCAAAAGCACTCTCTAAACGATACTCTGTAAGTAGTTCTTTCCATGATTTTTCAATATTTTTTACAATTTTAAGTAGTGGTATAGCAGGTAGCTCTTCTACACCAATCTCTATTAGAAGTGGTTTTGTCATAATCTTTTATGTCCTAATATTTTATTGGTGCGATTTTATCTAAAAGTTGATAATGGGTAGATTTAAACAATTTAATACTTCTTCAGTTTCCAATACCCCCCTCTATTTGAACCAACTCTTTCTATAATCTTCTCCTCTTTTAACTTTCTGATATTCTCTTCTATCTTACGACTAGAAATACCTACCAATTCAGAAAGCTTCTTAGCCGATATTTTTGGATTTTCCATCATATATCCAATAATCTCTTTTTGATTTTCAGTCAGATTTATTCCGACCTTTTCTCCGACCTTTATTCCGACCCTTTGATTCTCTTCTTCTAGTTTTTTTAATGTTTTAAGTATCATATCAAGCATAAACTCAATAAACGGCGTACTCTCCCCCACACTTCCCGAAGCTTCCAAAGCATCATAATACTCTACTTGATTCTCACGAACCACACTCTCTATAGGTATTTGAGCAAAAATATTTTTGTACTGCGTCAAAATAACACTCTGCCAAAGCCTACCCACACGACCATTGCCATCTGAAAAAGGGTGAATAAACTCAAACTCATAATGAAAAATGCAAGAGACAATAAGCAAATGTTCATCTGTCTCTTTTAACCATGAAAAAAGTTCTCCCATCAATGGTTGCACCATATTAGGTGGTGGAGCTACATGAGTTACCCCATCTTCTCCTCCTATACCTACATTGGTATGTCTATAAGCCCCTGCATTGTTTAGAAGCTTACCCATCATCTTTTTATGAGCTAAAAGCAAATCTTGTTCTTCATTATATCTATACTGCTCTAAAAAATCATAAGCCTCAATCGCCCCCTCTACCTCTGCTACCTCTCGAACTGTTCCTAAAACTCTAGCACCATTTATAACACTTGTCACTTTCTCTTCTGTAAAGCTATTCCCCTCTATCTGTAGCGTTCCTGTTATGGATTTTACACGGTTTTTTTTGCGTAGTTTTGGGGTATTTAGTAAGCCTGTTGTGTGTTTTAGGTCGCTTAGTAATTCTACTATATTGCTTACTTGGGTTAGGATTTTTGAGGTTATGGTGTATGGGGGTTGGTAAAACATCACTTATACTCTCTACAATTATTTTCAATATACTTTAATTTATCATTACAATCAATTATTCGTGGATGATTTTCTTTTTGAAATATTTTTTTATATATAGCCAAAGATTTATTGATATAATTCTTAGCTAATTTACATTGTTTATATATAAAATAAGTTATAGCTAATTCCATATAAGCAGTAGCCACATCATCATGTTCTTCTCCCAAGTCATTAATTTTTAATTGTAATACTTTTTCTCGTAATTCAATTACTTTATTAGGCTTTTCTCCAAAATGTTGTTGGATACTTACTAAATTATGATACAAAGTTGCAGTCTGTGCATCCGATTTTCCATATTCTTTTTCATAAATATTAACAGCCTCATTTGCAAATTTAAATGATAATCTATTATTAGGTTCAGTTTTTAATAAAAAAGAAGCATAATTACTATATAAAAATGTTTTTTCAGATATAAACATATTAAGATTTTCTATATTATCTACATCTCTTATCAAAGTAATTGCTTTTTCAAATAATTTTTTTGCTTCTTTATTCTTTCCACAACTAAAAGTGAGTTGTGCTAAATTATGATAAGATTGAATCGTGTAAATATGATTATCTCCTAATATTTCTTTTCTTAAATATAAAGCTTTTTTATCTAAGATATAAGTTCTTTTATATAAATCAAGAGCATAATATGTTTGAGATAAATTATTATAAGCAGTTGATTTCCAAATTAAAATTATTCGTAATATTTCTTCATTATTTTTTTCTTTTTCTATTGATTTTAGTATTTTTATTGAAAGTTTTTCAAAAAATAATGCTTTTTTATAATTTGATAGTCCTCTATGAATATTCCCTAAATTCATATAAAAGATTGCTATATATATAGAAGGTTCATACTCTCTTAATATTCTATATAAAGAATCAAAAAATATTAAATTATCTCTATTTGAAATAATAGTACTTAGATTAGCACTATTTTCAATTAATTTATAAAAATAAACAAAGACTTCTTCTATCTCCTCAAAACTAGGAGGATAATTAGCTAAAATAAACTCCTTAATAATCTGATGAAGCTTGTAACTGTTTTC
>JALVEV010000025.1 GCA_027030605.1 Campylobacteraceae bacterium
CAAAAGCTTCAAGTAGTACAAAACTACCTTTAATAGTTGGAGCACCAAGAAGAGATGCAAATGTAAATGAACACTATAGCTATATACCACAGATAAGCAATGATACAACAAGATTTGCTCCTGTAACAAAACCTTTTGAGATTCAAAACAAGCCTGATTGGGCTACTTTTAACCCTACAAATGGTGAACTTAGTGGTACACCAACACAGATAGGTGTTTACAGCAATATAAAAATTATAGCTAATGGAGATAATGGTATAGATGATATTACTTTTGATATTAGAGTCTCAAACAATGCTCCATATCTTAGCCCAGCAGGTCAGTTGAGTTTAGATAATGAAAATTTAGAGTTTACTTTTAATGATAATGCTAATTGGAGAGATAATATCAATGAAGTTTCTGTATATAGTTGTTATAGTCAAACAACACCAATAGTACTTGATAGTAGTGACTATACATTTGGAAATGGAACTTTACAGCTTCATGTATCTACTTCTCAAAATGTAGCACTTCATACTCCAAGTATGGGAGGTGCTAGACTTATTATAAAAGCAGATGGTTATGATGATAATGAAGTTCTTATGGATTTTATAAGTGATGGTCAATATGGTATAAAAGCTGAATTAAATACAACTTCTCCTCTCTTAGAGAGTTCTTTACATGGAGCAGTAGTTCATTTAACATTAAAAAACACTCTAAAATTTAAAGATAGCACTTTAGATAGTAGTAACTTTACACTTACACAAGCACCAGAAGCGACACATATTACAAATGTTAGATATATCGACGAAACACATGCAGATATAACACTCTCCTATAATGGAGTAGATTTTGATTCAGATAAAGCAATAAGTATAAATATAAATAGTGATGAGCTTAATACTTCATGTGCAGATATAACTACAAATGCCCTACCAGTAACTGCAACTATAGAACGACCATATATCAATATGCTCTACCCTGATGACCCAACTCAAGGAGATAATTTTGGTATGAGTGTATCTGACAGAAATGGTATGATTGCTGTTGGAGCAAGTAGTGGAGTCTATATCTTTAAAAAAGGAGATGATGGCAACTATACACAAACACAAAAAATTACCCCTCCAGAGACTTTAAATATAGTTCATACTTTTGGAGGGAGTGTAGCTCTTGATGGTGATTATTTAGTAGTAGGTTGTATATATAATAACCTTACCGAAGAGACTAAAGAAAACTCAGGTGTTGCTTTAGTCTATAAAAAAGATGAAAATGGAGTCTATCAACAAATAGCAGACCTTACACCTGCTGACAATGAAGCATGGGACAACTTTGGAAATTCAGTCTCTATAAGTGGAGATATGATACTAGTAGGTGCAAAAAATGCTCTTAGAGAACCAGACCGTATGGGTAGAGGAAAAGCTTATTTGTATAAAAATGATGGAAGTGACCACTTTACATTAGTTAAAACCATTACAAGAGCAAATGGAAAACCAGGTGACCAATTTGGTTTTGATGTAGCTATAAAACATGGTATTTTAGGTACACCTGAAGCAGATAACTACTATATGTTAGTTGGTAGTTATGTTATGCCTGATTATGATAATGCTACAAATACAACAGATTTGAAACCTGAACTTGGTGCTGGTTTTGCAAACTACTATATTTACAAAAATGATACCTTGTCAAATCCTGTAGTTATAAGTGCTAGTGATAGTAATACTCTTGCAGACCATTTTGGCTCTGGAGTTTCTATAGATAACAACTTAGTTGTTATTGGCTCTTCTCATAAACTTTATACTTATGCAAGAGGAGAAGGAGATGCCTTAAATCCAAGAGCAATAATACAAAATGCAGGAGCTGGAATTGGTGGTGGTAATTTAGAAATTTACTCTCCTTTCTTTGTTCCTAATCAAAGAAATGTTATTGTAGCAGGAAGAAAAAGTTTTGTTGCTAGTGAAGATGGTTCAACTTATCAAGAGTACAGCTCTCGTTTAAATGAGAGTGATAACTTAGGGTACAGTGCTTCAGTCTATGGTTTTGAAGTAGCAAGAGGTGATAACGCTAACAGTACTTTAGTAAATGGTGGTGGAGCTGTTTTAGTAACAAATGCTTATGAAAACATAACAAGCCTCACAAGTACTGCTTCAACTCCACCAAATGTCTCAGCAGGAAGTGGAAATTTCTCTCTTGATTCTGAAAATATAGAGTTTACCTTTGATAGTGATGATAGTTGGAGAGATGCAATTACTAAAGTTATGTATAGAGCAGGAGCAACAGCACAATATGTAGAGCTTCAAAGAGGAGTAGACTACAATATAACAAGTGACAATAAGATAAAACTACTTATCTCTACTTCAACAAATCCAGCACTTCATACACCATATACAAGTGGTTCACTTCTTATAAAAGCAGATGGATATTTAGATAGAGTTGTAACTATAAACAGTGTAAGCAATGGAGCTTATGGAGTTAAAGCTACATTAAGTAGTGACAATGCACTAGATGAGAACAATCTAAATGGTGCAACTCTACATTTAGTACTCTCAAACAGTTTAGCTTTTGTAGATAGTAGTTTAGATAACTCTAACTTTACTCTAATAGATGCTCCAAACGGTTGCACTGTTTCAAATGTTACCTACATAGATACTACTCATGCCAATATTGTTTTGGCTTTTGATGGAACTGATTTTGATGACAATAAAACCTTGCAAGTTGAAGTAGATGCTTCTAAATTAAATAATCATACAACTGTTACTACAAACTCTTTATTAATTACAGCTAATGTAGAAGATAATGACTCCATTCCTAGTGGAGCAACTCTTTTAGATGATATAAATATCACCATAAATGTAAACTCTTCTAAACATATAGACTTAGGGTTTGAAGATAGCACTGTATCAATCTATACTCAACCAACTAATGGTAATGCTCAAGCTGTAAAAGTTGGAGGAGAGAGTTGGAATTTGATTTATACAATCAGTTCATGTTATGTAGGAGAAGATAGCTTTGTCTACAAAAAAGGTACAAATGAGTATGGACGAGTCAATATAACAATTCAGGGTGTTAATTTTGGAGATGATGTAAATAGAACTATATCTATGAACGAAAATGAAAGAATCTTTGCTCTACTACTATCTAAAACTTATCCTATAACGATAAAAACTGAGCCATCTCATGGACTCTTTAGTGCCTATCTAACAGATGTAAATGTATCAAAATTTAACTACTCTCCTACTAAAGGATATAGTGGAAATGACTATTTTGAGTACAACATAACTAAAAGTTTAAATGAGTGTAGTTTTGAAAGAGATGTTAGAGTAGATTTCAATATTACCCCTTTACCACCACAAAAAGTAGCAGTTTCATTTCCAAATAACAATGGAGATTGTGTCTCTGCTGTAACTGATGGAAATAGTACAGTTCTTTTCTCAAATGATACTCTTTATAATGATGTTTGTACTGTAGAGGGAAATGGTTGGAATAGTTATTATAAAGTTGGTAACAAATTTTTATATCAAAATGGACAATCCGTTCTTCATTCTATAAAACAAGATGCGACTGTATTTGATGTAAATAGCTATCAAAGAAACAGTTTAAAAACATCACAAATATTTTTAAATAGAAATATCTTAAATCATCCAATAGTTGAAAAGGTTCGACATGTTGGCTCAGATTATATTATTAGGTATATAGATAAACTGATATTTAATGCCTATACTCCAGTAGTTCAAAGTACAGTTGATATGGAAATACCAATGTATGGAACCCTCCCTTGGGTAACTGAGCAGTTTAGTACACCTACAACTCATAATGTTGAACCAGTAGCTGATATAGTTGGAGATATGGAACCAGGAATATCTGATAAAGATAAGGTAATAACATCTTTTGCTTCACTTGATGGTAGAGACTTTTTCTTAGGATATGATGGAGCAAATGGTAATGGTATGACCTTACAATGTTTTGATTTGACAGGAGGAAGAAATGGTGGGTATTGTGACTATATCTACTTAAATACTTTTGATGCAACTCTTCATGATACAACCCTCTCTTTTTCAAATACCGATATAGTCTCTGTTTGGGACAAATCACTACTCTTTACCTATAGTGTATTTTCAAATAGTGGTTCAAAAGCTATGCTATACATAAGTGATGGAGAAGATGACTTCTCTACAGATGATATTACTTATCATGTTAAGCTGATTAGTGATGGCGAGTATGACAAACTTGATTTAGAAAAGTCAGAAAATACCCAACGAGTCTTTTACAAAGGAAAAAATCTTGCTACTAATAAAACAGAGATAGGGTATGTAGCTGAAGAGGTTGTTCCAGATCATTATAACTATTTGCATATTAATGATATTCGAACAATTTATTCATGTATGATTCAAGGAAGTACACAACAAGGAAGTACAAATCAGAGCTGTAGTAATACAACAGGTTTGCTAAATAGAAATTTTTGGTTAGAAAAACTAGTAGAGTTTGATGGAGATAGTAAGTTTTTAGTAACCAATAACAATCATGTTTACTATACAAATCCAAACAATAGACTCTATATGTTAGATGGTACTACTAGTACTGAAGTAGATGTAGGTTTAAGTGGTGGTGGACATATAGAGAGTCTACAAAAAATAGGTAACTATATCTATGTACTTATTAGTTCAAGTAGTACTGAAGCAGTAAGATTATGGGTAATAGACCCAGCAACAAATCAAACTACAATGGTAGAAGATGGATATACAGGAGATACCGAGCATAACCATATAAAACTCTTCTTTAATCCTTTAAAAGGAGGAAATCAAATCGTTTATTCTCTAATAAAACAAAATCCAGAAGAGACACAATATTTAGAGTTTAAATTATATAGCTATGATGCTTCAACAGGTACTAAAAAACTAATAGCTACACAGACCAAATTTAATGAGGAGTAATATATTTAACTCCTCTTTGGTGCGATAGCAATCGCACTCTACATCTTTTTCAAAAGTTCAGCAATCTGCAAAGCTCCATCTTTCTCTATCATCTTTTGAAGCTTTTTACTTTTTTGGCTCATATCTTCATTCAAAAGAGCAATCACTTTATCAAACTCTATCTCACTCTCACGCATAATCCAAGCGACATCTTGGTCAACTAAAAACTTAGCATTGTAGAACTGATGGTCTCCTGCTGCGTAAGGGTAAGGAATATAGAGAGCAGGACAAGCCATAGCTGAGAGTTCCCACAAAGTTGAAGCACCTGAACGTGCAATGGCAAAGTCAG
>JALVEV010000026.1 GCA_027030605.1 Campylobacteraceae bacterium
AAGGCTCTTCCACCAACTATCATATAGAAAAGCGTAATAAGCAATGCACCCACAAGTACGTCTGCTCCAAGTAGAAAACCTGCACTAAGAACTTGTAAAGTAGTATAGGGGTCAGCCAATGGAATAAGACCAAAAAGTTTAGAAGAGCCAAATGTTCCCTCTAAAATGTGCCAACCATAAGCATTGGCAGCGAAGTAGAGAAACATTAACCCAATCTGTGTTGTCCGTCTAAGAAGTAGATATTTTAAATTTTTCATTAGTACTCTATCTCCCTATTAAGATAATCAGATGGTGCTTGGTCACTTCTCTCATTATGAGTCTCAATCTCATCAGCTTTTCTGTCACCAACTCTTTGTTGGTCTTTTTTGTCCCAACCCTTTACATAGTGGTCTCCTGCTTTTCCCATAGAGTGTTCTCTAGGAAGTACAAAAATAGCAGGTTTTTCTGTAATACATGCTTTTTCGCAAAGCCCACAACCTGTACAGACATTAGAGTGTACTACAGGAAGCAAAAATGCGTGTTTACCTGTACGCTCATTTTTCTGATACTCTAGTGTAATTGCCTCATCGAGTAGAGGACAAGCCCTATAACAGGCATCACACTGTAGTCCCCAAAAGGCTACACATGACTCTTTGTGTACTACTGCTAGACCCATCTTTGCTCGGTTTATGTCAAGCTCCTCTTTCTCATTTAGAAGACTCTTCATATCTAAAGCACCAGATGGACAGACAGGTACACAAGGAATGTCATCACACATATAGCATGGAACATCTGTTGGTATAAAGTAGGGTGTACCAATTAGCTTATGGTCACCACCTTTTGCCATTTTTAGTGTTCCATCTCTTTGAGTTCCATCTCTGTTTTTATTACTTTCACGATTAACACACGCCTCAGCACAAAGCCCACACTTAATACAAGCTTTTAGAAAATCATCCTCTTGTAATGCACCAGGTGGTCGAAGTACCAAAGGTGAAGCTTTTGCCTCATCACAATAGCCACTCCACAACAATCCACCAAGAGCCGTAAGACCTACGCTTTGAAGAGTCGTTGCCATAAACTTTCGTCTGTTGTTGTCGGAGTTAGCCATCTACTTATGCCTTTGTAATTTTAACAGCACACTTCTTGTAGTCTGTCTGTTTAGACATTGGACAAGTAGCATCAAGACATACTTTGTTAATAAATACCTTCTCATCAAACCAAGGTACAAAAACCAACCCTTGAGGTGGTCTGTTACGTCCACGTGTTTCAACTCTTGCTTTTACTTTACCACGACGAGACTCTACCCATGCAAGTTCTCCACGTTTAAGACCTTTTTTCTTTGCGTCAGCTGGATGCATATAACACAGTGCTTCAGGAACAGCACGGAAGAGTTCAGGTACTCTCATGGTCATTGTTCCTGAGTGCCAATGCTCTAGTACACGACCTGTACATAACCAAGTATCGTAGTTTTCATCTGGCATTTCTGGTGGATCCATATATGGTCTTGCAAAGATTTTTGCTTTATTAGGTAATGCATATTTTCCAAGTTTTTTATCTGGACCTGTAAGTGTTCCTTGAAGAATATTTTTAGCTAATGGACCATAGAATGCGTGGGTTGATTTGCTTCCACTCTTTTTAACAGCTTTTGCAGCATAAGGGTCATACTTAACGTTAAATCTCCACTGTGTCTCTTTACCATCAACAACTGGCCACTTAAGCCCTCTTACTTTATGGTAAACTTCAAATGGTGCTAAGTCGTGTCCATGTCCTCTACCAAATGAAGCATACTCTTCAAATAGATACTCATGAACCATAAATCCACAACCTTTAGCCTCTTTACCATCTCCACCAAGTACTTTACGACTATCACCAATACAGTCAGAGTTATCAAACCCTTTTTGTGGGAATTTGTCAAGGTCTATTTTATATTTTTTACCTTTGTTTTCATAAAGAATTTCATACATTGTAGTATCTTCTTTATATCCCATCTTTTTAGCATCAGCAATTACATTTGGAAGTTTTTTACCATTTCTAAGTGTATACTCACCCCAAAGGTCTTTAACGGTAAATCTTTTTGAGAACTCCATCCACTGCCAAGTATCACTCATAGCATCGCCTACAGGTAGAACTTGTTGTCTCCAGTGTTGTGTACGTCTCTCAGCATTTCCATAAGCACCCCATTTTTCATAAATCATAGCACTTGGAAGTACAAGGTCAGAAACCATTGCTGAAATTCCAGGGTAACCATCGGAAGTTACAATAAAGTTATCCATCTCTCTTGCTGCTTTAATCCAATGTTTTGCATTGGCACTATCTTGGTAAGCATTACATACATTGACCCATGCAAACTTAACAACACCATCTTCAATATCTCTATGGATTTTCATAATGTGTTGGTTACCTACAGGGTTAAGTGTACCTGCTGGAAGTCCCCATACTTTTTCTGCTTTTGCTCTATGTTTAGGGTTTTTAACCATCATATCGGCAGGAAGTCTGTGACAGAATGTACCAACCTCTCTTGCTGTACCACAAGCAGATGGTTGACCAGTTAATGAGAATGCTCCATTTCCAGGAAGAGCTTGTTTATTTAATAAGAAGTGAACATTGTAAGAGAGTGTATTTACCCAAGTACCTCTTGTGTGTTGGTTCATACCCATTGTCCAGAAAGAGACAACTTTTCTATCTTTTTCAATGTAGAGGTCTGCTAACATCTTAAGCTTTTTCTTAAAGCTTTCAAGAGACTCATTTGGGTCACCTTTTGCAATTTTTGCAACATAGTCAAGTGTAAATGGCTCTAAAGATTTTTTATACTCTTCAAAAGAGATTTTCCAGTGTTTAAGTGTACCAGCTGTATTTTTCATGGTATCACCCTCTTTGTACCCATAAGGTTTAAGTGCAGGTGCCTCTTTTGCTGAAACTTTTTTACTCATCTCTTTAGAGATTGTCTCCATCTCTTTATCTGTATATTTACCCTCTTTAAGAGACTTTTCACCTGCTCTTCTCATACCATAACCAATATTTACAGGTCCAGCTGTAAATACAATATTCTCTTTTATAAAGTCCCAATCAATTGCTTCTGGGTGGTTATATACAATCTCATGAGCAATATAGTTCCAGATTGCAAGGTCTGTATTTGGAGAGAAGATAATGTTAAAGTCACCAAGGTCACAAGTTCTATGTGTATAGGTCTGAATATTGACAACTTTTACTTTGTCAGGGTTAGAGAGTTTTCTATCGGTTACACGAGACCATAAAATAGGGTGCATCTCTGCCATATTTGAGCCCCAAGTTACAATGGTGTCTGTAATCTCAATGTCATCATAACAACCACTTGGTTCATCAATACCAAATGTTTGATAGAAACCAACAACAGCAGATGCCATACAGTGACGAGCATTTGGGTCAATAGCGTTTGAACGGAATCCACCCTTCATCATCTTTTGAGCTGCATACCCTTCCATAACTGTGTATTGACCAGAGGCAAATACAGCTACACCTTCAGGACCAGATGCCTTAAGTGCTTTTTTAGCATGTTTCTCCATCTCATCAAATGCTCTCTGCCAAGAGACAGGTTTAAATTTACCATGCTTGTCAAATTCACCTTTGTCATTCATACGAAGAAGAGGAGTTTTTAGTCGGTCTGCTCCATACATAATTTTTGCATTAAAGTACCCTTTAATACAGTTAAGTCCACGGTTTACTGGAGCTGCTGGGTCACCCTTTACAGCAACAATTCTTCCCTCTTTTGTTGCCAACATAATACCACAACCAGTACCACAAAATCGACAAGCTGCCTTGTCCCAACGCCATCCTGCTTCAGCCTCTTTAGCTTTTGCTTGAGCCTCTTGGGGAATAGAAATTCCCACAGCCGAAGCAGCAGCCACAGCAGCTGAGCTCTTTAAAAAATCTCTTCTGTTTAATGACATTTTTTCTCCTATTTAATGAATTGTAAGTTAGTGCTAGTAACTATATCACTTTTTGGAGAATAGATTATTGATATAGGTCAATAATATTATTTTTATTTATGATTATTATCAATAGAATAAATAATATAAGTAGAATTAATCTTTATTCTTTTCTAAAACTTCTAACTCTTTCTTTCCCTCTTTAACTTGTTTAGCAAACATAGTTAATAGAATATCAGTAGGTTGTACAAAAGTTTGGATAAAAAATGCTGTTGCATCAGATTCATCAACTCCTGAGACATCAACCAGTTTCTCAATAAAATCATCAAATGAGTGACCTGCCATTACAGCACAAGCATGAACCATCATGGCATCTTTTAAATCTTCATTTTCGATAGTATGGTGTAGAACTAAGAAAATCTCTTTTGCACCTTTTTTGTCATTTTCACTATAGCGTTGAATACCATGCTCATAGATGGCTCTAGCTGTTGCTAAATCTTCATACTCATTCATATCAAACCCTCTATTTTGAGTCAATCTTTCAGCGAGGACATCAAAGGCAGTGTTGACTATAAAGGTAAAAATTTCATTTATCTCATCTTCAGGGGCTTCAAGTAGTAGTTTTGCATCAAGAAGTTGGTATCCCTTTGCAATGCTATTTTCAGCTCTCATTTCAGCCTCTATCTTTTTTAGGTTTTCTAAAAACTCTTCGTTTGTTTTTAATGCTTCTAAATCTATTTCTGGTTCTTGCATATTGTTTCCTTTTTTTTATTGTTTTAATGCTAATTTAATTCGCTCTAAACACTCTCGTGTCTTCTCTTCTTCGTAGACTAAGGCGAGACGTACAAACCCTTTTCCTTCTTCCTCTCGTCCAAGAAATGAACCAGGAATAACTTTAAGGTTATACTCTTTGTATAGTCGTGTAGTAAACTCTATCTCATCCTCAACCTCTAACCATATATAAAATGTAGCAAGTGGAGGCTTAATTCCTAAAATCTCTTTGGCAATTTTAAAGTTTTTAATGTATTTTTCTCTAAAAGTATCCACATGTTCTTGGTCAGCCCATGCAGCAGCTGCTGCATGTTGAAGAGGAAGAGGGGAGGCACACCCTACATAGGTACGGTAGGTCATATAGGCTTTTAAAATCTTGGAATCTCCTGCAATAAACCCTGAACGTAGCCCAGGAGCAGAAGAGCGTTTAGAGACTGAGTTTATAACTAAGATATTTTTAAAATTGGTATTTCCTACCTCAATACTTGCATTGAGTAGGGATGGTAGAGGTTTCTCTAAGTAAAGGTCAATATAGCACTCATCATTTAAGAGTACAAAATTATGAGAGTGTGACAATTTTACCCACTTTTTAAGCTCATCCATAAGTATAGTAGAGGAGGTTGGGTTATTCGGAGTATTTAAAATAACAAGATGACAACGATTTAGCTCTTTTTCGTCTATTATTGGTTGAAAGTTATTCTCTTTAGTGAGGTTAAGATAGATAACCTCTGAGTTTGAAGCTTTAGCAGCACCCTCATAAATTTGATAGAAAGGGTTAGGGTAAGCCATAACAGAGTTCTCTACATCATGAAGTAAAAACTGAGGAAAATTAAAGAGTACTTCTCTTGTTCCAAAGGTAGGAATGATTTGTTCATTAGTTAATCTCAAATTAAATCTTGTATTTAAATATTTTAACATTGCTTCACGTAAAATAGGCTCTCCTGATGTTTTAGGATATTTATTAAGCAGTGAAGCTTTCTCTTGAAGTTTATTTAAAATAAATTGAGGAGTCTCAAACTGGGGTTCTCCTATTGTTAAACTAAGAGGTTGATAGTTACTATTTGGTGTTATGTTATCTAAAAGAGTATTTAGCTTCTCAAAGGGGTATGTTTCAAAGTTCATGATAGTACAGTACCTAAATTTTTTGAGAGGATTATAACAAAAAGAAGATTCGGGTAAGCTCAATTGCCAAGTAAAAACTTGCTTAAGTAGAGACTTGACAAGAGAGATATGAGGTTATTTTTTTGTATCACAACTAATAGTTTCAGCTGTTTTAAGTTCGATATAATTATCATCAAGTACTTTTGCAGGTTTTAAGTCCTTACAATCTACTTTATCACATGGTTCAGTTTTAGCCATAGGTATATCAACAATAATCTCACCTTTTACCTCCTCTAGATTCTCAAAATCACAAGCTTTCCCTTGCTTGAGTTTTGGATTTTTTGGTGAGGGCGTTGAGGATTCAGTATCGATTGTAATTTCAGGTATTATTTCAATCTCCTCATCCTCAATTTTTTCTGTTTTTTGTTTGCTAACAGGTAAATCAGAATCTGCAAATGAATAATTTGTCCATGTGAATAGTGTCAAGACACTAACAATAAGGTATTTCGAAATGATAGATTTCATCTTTTTTCCTTTGTATCTTAATTGTAGAATCTAATATTATAAAACAGTTTTACTTAAAATGAATCATATTTTCAAAAAATCAATATAAATTGGTTAAAAAGTGCTAAAGTAAATAATATTTTATCATAATCATATTACACTATTAACAATTAAATATAGGAGAGAATAATAATGAAAAAAATCGCACTACTAGTTTATATACCTGTAGTTTTAATCTCAGGTGAATTAAGAGATGCTTTAATCGAAGCTAAAAAAACTCATAAACCGTTAATGGTCTATGTTAAGTCAGACTCATGTGCATTTTGTGAGAAGATGAAAAAGAGAACTCTTAATGATGAAACTGTACAGAAAAATATGGAGGGGTTTATTTTTGTAAAGACAGATAAGAGTTCTAAAGAGGCAAAAAAATATCTACCTCAAACAAGATACACTCCAACAACCTATTTTATTTCACCAAAATTTAAAGTAGTGAACACAGTTAAAGGTTATTTACCTAAAGATGATTTTAATTTGTGGATTAATGATTCTAAAGAGAAATTAGGAATCTCTACAAGTTCAACTAAGACCCCTTCTCATATCTCTTCAACTAAGAGTGAAAATTGGTTCTATGATATTGCTTCAGCAGAGGACTATGCAAAACAAGTTGGAAAAAATGTTATGGTCTATGTAGAGAATAAGCGTTCCAAATGGTCTAAAAAAATGAGAACAGAGACACTATCAAGTAAAAAGGTAAAAGAGGCATTAAAAGATTTTGTTTGGGTTAAACTTCAAAAAAATAGTCCTGAAGCTAATGCTTATGGGTTAACTCCAAAGTTAGCACCAACTGTCTATTTTAGAAAAGCAGATGGTAGCTCTTTGGCTACGGCTAAAGGTTACTTTGGTGTTACTAACTTTTTGAAGTGGGTTAAGTATGCAAAAAGTAAACTATAAGGGATAGTCTATATCCCTGTATCGCAAGAGGCAATATTACCACTGCGTATGCCTCTTTTGAACCACTCAACCCTTTGAGCAGATGAACCATGAGTAAATGCATCTGGAACAACATACCCTTGTGCCTGTTTTTGTAAGGTATCATCACCAATAGCAGAAGCAGCATTAAGTGCCTCTTCAATGTCACCTTTTTCTAAACTACCAAAGAGTTTATCTTCATAGTGAGCCCAAACACCAGCATAACAGTCAGCTTGTAGTTCAACACGAACTTGTAGTTTGTTTGCTCCTGCTTGACCACGAGCCTGTTGTTTCATACGTTGAACTTTAGAGAGTGTACCCTCCATATTTTGAATATGGTGACCAATCTCATGAGCTAAGACATAGGCTTCAGCAAAATCTCCACCTGCTTTATGTTTTCTCTTTAGCTCATCAAAAAATCCTAAATCAAGATAGACCTTTTGGTCATTAGGGCAGTAAAAAGGTCCCATCTGTGCAGAGGCATGACCACAACCACTTCTAGTTGAGCCACGATAGATAACAAGAGTTGGCTCTTTATATGTTGCTCCATGCTCTCTAAATATCTTTCCCCATACCTTTTCTGTATCCCCTAAGATGGTTGATATAAAACGTTTCTGTTTCTCATCGGTTGCTTTATTGATAGGAGTAGATGAACCACCTCCCATAAGAGAACCAAGAGGGTTATAGCCAGAGAAGTAGGCGATTGCACCTACGGCAATGATTGCCCAACCAAATTTAGTTCTTAACAAAGGTTTAACAATAGGCCATAAGAACATAATGGTTCCCATAGAGGGCATCCCTCGTCCTCCTCCACTAAAACCACCTTGACCACGTCTATCTTCAACATTACGACTCTCGTCTCTATCTTCCCATCTCATTAATGCTCCTAAAAATTATTTTAACAAATTATATCAAAAGTTAAATTTGACTACAATATTAAAAGTTATTAACATCAGTTAACACAGAGGAGTCATGAGTGTCATTAGCATTAGCAAGAAAGTATCGTCCAGCAACCTTTGATGATTTAATCGGTCAAGAGGCTGTCTCTCAAACCTTATCTATGGCATTAGAGAGTGACCGACTTTCACATGCCTATCTCTTTTCAGGTCTTAGAGGTTCAGGTAAAACTTCAACAGCTCGTATCTTTGCTAAAGCTCTTCTTTGTGAACAAGGGACAACTTCTCACCCTTGTGGTGTTTGTGAACACTGTGTTATGGCGTTAGAGTCACGACATATGGACATTATAGAGATGGATGCAGCTTCTAATCGTAAAATAGATGATATACGAGAACTGATAGAACACACAAAGTACAAACCATCTACAGCACGATATAAAATCTTTATTATAGATGAGGTTCATATGTTGACTAAAGAGGCATTTAATGCCCTCTTAAAGACCCTAGAGGAGCCTCCACCATACGTTAAGTTTATCTTGGCAACCACTGACCCTCTAAAGCTTCCTGCGACCATTTTAAGCCGTACACAGCACTTTAGGTTTCGAAATATCCCTCAATCTGTTGTGGCAAAACATTTAGCACACATCTTAAACCTAGAGGGTGTTGAGTATGAACAACCTGCATTAGATATTATCGCTCGTTCGGGAGCAGGTTCTGTGCGTGACTCTTTAACTCTTTTAGACCAAGCAATTGTCTACTCAAAAAATTTTATTAACGTGACTACAGTTACCAAGATGTTAGGGATTATTGAACCCTCAATATTAGAAGAGCTTATTAACCATGTTTTAGAGCGAAATCAGAGTGAGATTCTAGCTTTTATCAATTCAGCAGTAGAGTTTGAAGCTGAAATGGTAATAGATGAGTTAATGCTCTACTTAAAAGAGATACTCCTTAGTGGTTCACAACAAATAACCCCTATGATTATAGAGCGTTTCTTTAGAGTTTTGGCAGAGTCAAAGTCGCTTCTAAATATGGGAGCAGATGGACAGTTTGTTCTCTCTTTGACTCTCTTTAAGATGATGGAGGCGTTGCAGATTAAAGATATTGATGGAATGATTCGTACTTTAGAGCAGGAGCTTTCTGGGGTACAAATCTCACCTGAGTCTGTAGTAAAGGTAGAGAGAGAGGTTATAAAAGAAGCACCTAAAGTAGAAGAGGTAGTACCTGAACCTATCTCTGAATCAATTATTGAAGAGCCAGTTGTTGTTCAAGAACCAATCATAGAGAAACCTCTTGACAAAGGTGCGAAACTTTTTGAAGCACTTATAGATAAGATGTACGATAGAAACTATGAGCTTGGTGAGTGTTTTAAGTATAGTATTGAGTATATCTCTTTTGAGAACAATCTCTTGACATGGGAATCCTCTGCAACAGCAGAGCAGAAGACTCTACTTAAAAACAACTGGATGACCATTAGAACTTTTGTTCAAGAGATTTTTGGCTACGAAACCAAAATCAAAAATGTCTCAAAGGAGTTACCCTCCCCAGTAGGGGTATCTGAATCTAATGCTACTGAGTTAGCGAGGTTAAAGCCATCGGAATCGGAGTGTTTACACCCGAACAACTCCATAGAAGAACCTATCTCAATGATAGAGGATGAGGTACTTAATCAGCCAATGGTTAAGCAAGAAGAGGAGATGCCCATGAAGAGTTCCTGTGTTGCTCCTGATGATGGTGGAACAGAGGCAGAAAAAGAGAAAGATGAGAGAACTATTTTAGATGAGCCAATGGTGGCGAAAGCGTTGGAGCTATTTGCTCCTAAAAAAGTAAGAGTTAAACGGAAAGGATAGATAAAAAATGACTCAAGAAGCAAGAGTAGAAAAGTTTGAACAGGAGTTACTACCAAAAGTAAAAGATGCTTTTGTAGAGGTGATGAACTATATAGAAGAGAAAAAGTTACCATCAGCTTATGCAGTCTGTTTAAGTAGTTATGTTGAAAATTTTGTAACAGGTAAAGCCTTAAAATGGAAAGAGCATTGCAAGGAGTATGGTGTAGAGATGGATTTTCCAGAGTTAACAGAGGCTTTAGAGAAGATAGAGAGCCTAGATGAACATGTCAAAGAGTTTGCATAAGTAATGCTTTTAGCCGACATAGGAAACAGTAGAGTACACATCTATAATGGTGATGAGGTTGTTCACCTCTCTCATAAAGAGGCAATTGAGCAGTATAGCAACCAAGAGTTAAAATACATTACCGTAAAACACCAACTCAAAGAGCAGTTAAAGAGCCTAGAGAAGTGGGAAAATATCTCTGAGCTTATGCAGATAGAGGGTCAATACTCAACTATGGGAATTGACCGTAAAGCTTTATGTCTCTCTCACAAAAGAGGCATATTTGTAAGTGCAGGTTCTGCCATTACTGTTGATGTGGTAGAGGAGGGTAAATACCTTGGTGGTTTTTTACTTCCAGGGTTAAGCGCTTATATAGATGCTTATGCCTCTATATCTCCTGCTCTAAAAACAGAACTAAACCCACAAGTATCTCTCAATGAGTTACCAAAAACAACCCAAGATGCAATAAGTTTTGGTATAATCGCCTCCATAAAAACACTCATAGAAAAACATCAAGCCAACAAACAACTCTATATATCGGGTGGTGATGGTAAGTTGTTAAGTCAATTTTTTACCAATGCCTTTTTTGATGAGACGCTTATTTTTCAGGGAATGAGAAATGCGATAAATAAAGGAAAGAATTAATGTCTAACGCCTTAGACCTTTACGCCAAAGTAGAAGACCTCTTAGGGGTTAATGAAGTAACTCCTATTTTAAATGAATACTATTATGAAGCTTTAGAGAAGATGACCTTTAATAGTTTACTAGATGTCGGTTGTGGTTCAGGTGGCTTCTTAGAACAAATCTCTAAACTCTACCCCAATGTTCAAGCTAAAGGAATTGACCTTAGCAGTGTTATGGTAGAGATGACAAAGAAAAAAGGTTTAGATGCAGATTGTATAGACCTATGTAAAGTGGAAGAGAAGTATGAGGTTATTACTGCTATTTTTGATATGGTAAACTACTTAGACCATAAAAATATTAAACGCTTTTTTCGTTGTGTAGAGGAGCGACTAGAAAAGGGTGGACACTTCATTTGTGACATTAACACACTTTACGCTTTTAAAGTCATTGCAGCAGGTTCATTCATAAAAGATGGAGATGACCGTTTTGTTACTATAGACTCCGACTATGTTGAGGAGGATGGAGAGTACTTTATGGACTTTACACTTTTTGAAAAGGTAGGAGAGTATTTTAAAAAGTCGCAAGACTCCATTACCCAATACTTCTACACTGTGCCAGAGATTCAGAAATTAACCAAGATGAAGTTGGTCTCTAAAACAGCGATTTCAATCTATAGTCATGAGTCTGAGAAGTATTTTTTAGTCTTTAAAAAATAGAAAAAAGAGAAATTCTTTCTTCTTTTTCATCTCTCTTTACTCAACAGTAAACTGCTCCATCATTCCAGCATCTTCATTCTCCAAAAAGTGATAGTGGTACATTAGTTTAGGCAAAAAATTTGCTATAATTTGACAATTTATTATAAGGTAGCTAATAGATGAAGATAGCAATTATAGGTGCAGGGAAATGGGGTCAGGCACTCTACCATGCTTTTAGTCAAAACAACGATGTAGTCATAACCTCACGCTCAACAAAAGATATTAAAAACTTTGTTTCACTCGATGAAGCACTCTCTTATGAGTATCTGGTTATGGCGATACCTGCTCAAGCTGTTCGTTCATGGATGGAGGAGAACTTTGAAGATAGAGGACAAAAACTTTTAGTCGCAGCAAAGGGAATAGAGACCTCAACAGGTGCTTTTCTAAATGAAGTTTACGGTTCATTTGTTTCAGATAATAGGTTGGCGTTTATATCTGGTCCATCATTTGCAGCAGAGGTTCAGAAGTCTCTACCTACAGCACTTATAATCTCTTCAGCTAACTTAGAACTAGCAGAGAAGTTTGTTAAAGCTCTACCCTCATTTATTAAAGGTTATGTAGATTACGATGTAGTAGGTGCAGAGGTAGCAGGGGCTTATAAAAATGTCATTGCCATTGCAGGGGGTGTTTGTGATGGATTAGAACTTGGAAATAATGCTCGTGCAGCATTGATTTCACGAGGTTTAGTTGAGATGACACGTTTTGGAGAACACTTTGGTGCTAAAACCGAGACCTTTTTGTCTTTGGGTGGAGCAGGAGACCTGTTTTTAACTGCCTCTTCTGTGCTTTCACGAAACTATCGTGTTGGGTTGGGTTTGTCTAAAGGTAAAAGTTTAGAGAAGATTTTAGAGGAGTTGGGTGAAGTAGCAGAGGGAATTCCTACTACTAAGGCACTCTATACTATTGCTCAAAAAGAGAACATCTATCTACCTATTGCCAATGAAGTCTATAATATGTTAGAGGGGAAAGACCCTTTGGCTTGTGTACAAGATTTGCTTAATGATTAAATTTATAAGAAAAAAGATAAAAAAGTTTTTTAGAGAATTTCTGCTCTATCATAACAGTTCGTTGGAGTATCGAGCCAAAGTTTTAACCCTTGTTGTGGCTGTAAATCAAAAGATTACCCCTTGTGAAGAGGAGCTACTTTACCAAACAGCTTGTAAGATTTATAATCAAGATGAGGAGCGTTCAGAGATACTGGTTGAGACGGTAAAAGAGTATTTTCAAAAAATTGTTACTAATAATGGTTTAGATTTTGAGCATCTTATTTTTGATGTTGAGAAAGAGACAAAAGCTGTTAAGCGTTTTGCTCAAAAGATAGATATTGAGCTGTTAATGGAGTTTCAAAAGTGTATTGATGATGAAGAGGATAGAATCTATCAGCTAAGAGTTATTGAGTTCTTAGCTGATTTGAAAGAGCGTTATACTCTAGCTCAATAGGGCTTTTACGCATACATTAATGCGTCCACCATCTGCTCTGCTACCAATAGTCTTTTTAGCTGTACCCATCACTTTTCCCATATCTTTCATAGAGGTAGCACCTACAGAAGCTATAATCTCTTTTAAAACCTCCTCTAGCTCCTCATCACTCATAGGTTCAGGTAGGTAGGACTTTACAATAGCAAGTTCAGCTCTCTCTTGCTCTACTAAGTCTTCTCTACCTGCCTCTTGAAACTGTTTCATTGCATCTTCACGCTGTTTAGCATATTTCATTAAGATGGCTTCAACATCAGCATCGGTCACCTCACGTCTCTCATTGACCTCAATATCTTTAATAGCGACTTGAATATTTCTTAAGGTATTACGTTTTTGAACATCTTTAGCTCTCATTGCCTCTTTTATGTCAGATTTAATCTGTGCATTTAAATTACTCATATTATTTTCCTAATTGTATAGTTATTGGGCAAAATTATACTATAATTCACTATGAGTAAAATAACAATAGAAGAGAAAACCTTTAATTTAAAAGAGATTAAGCAGTTGTACCCTGCTGTTATTATAAAAACTGGATATAAAGATGAGACAACTGAGATGAGTTTAGAGTGGATTGAAGTTGAATCAAAAGGTCGTGTTGATGTTGTAGGGTATGGAATCTATATTATTACCTCAGATGAAGAGAAACATGTTTTTAAATATGCAGATAGAGAAGAACTTGATGAGGCAATTGGTAAGTTGGCTACTCAAATTAACAAGCAGTGATATTACTTTAAAATCTTTAGAATAAAGCCCTTTTCTAAGCAATATTAGTCTATTATGTGACTCTTAAACAGGAGCAACTATGAGCAGTTTTCAACTAATTCTTTTTTTAATCTCGGCAGTTATCTTTTATCTTTTTTTTAAACAACTTTTTTCAAGTTCTTACCCGAAACGTGGAGTTGATTTTGAAGCAAAAAGAGAAGATGACCAAATAGGTGGAATAACAGAAGCCAATAAGACTTTTTCTACCCCTGCACCTCAAATTTCACGTCTTGAACAGTTACTCTCTATGGCAGACAGAGCCTTAGAAAAAGAGGATTTTATCGAAGCAGATAAAGCTTTATCTTCAGCTAATATTATAGAGCCTGAAAATCAAGAGGTACTCTTAAAACATGGTTATGTTTTGGTTAAACTAGAGCGTCTTGAAGATGCTAAAGAGGTCTATGAAGAGCTTTTAAAGTTAAATGAGCAAGAGGATATGGCACATGTTTCTTTAGCTAATGTATTGCATAAATTAGGTAAAGATGAAGAGGCTAAAAAACATCACTTACGAGCAATTGAGTTAGATAAAAGTTATGCACCTCACTACTTTAACTATGCTAATACTCTATATGACTTGGGCGAAAAAGAGGCTGCTTTAGAGCAGTATAAAAAAGCTTATAAACTCGATAGTAGTTTAGAAGAGGCATATAAAATGATAAAAGAGCTTTCATAGATAAAAAACGATTAGGGGGAGTTTTTTATGCCAATTATTTATACTATTACTCTTCTGTTTATTACTTTTTTAATGACATACCTCTACTTTAAATATAGTTGTAAAAAAGAGTTAAAAGCTTTTATTGATTCATTTTTAGACTCTCAACAATCAATTATGGCAGTTTATGATGCTAAAGGACTAAGATTAATTAATAGAGCTGGATTAGAGCTATTTGGTTATAGTTCACTATCCACTCTTCGTGGGTCTCATTCAGATATAGTTGATTTTTTTATAGAGGAAGAGGGGTGTCTCTCTAAATATACCTATGGAAAACGTTGGATAGAGAGTATCTATAATGATAAAAAAAACAGAAACAACACAGTTAAAGTAAAGATTTTTTCAAAAAGAGATGAGCTAGAGTACTACTTTTATCTAAAAATATCTAAAATGCATGATAGCAAAGAGTATCTTCTTACATTTAACGATATTACTAAGTTAGAACAAGATAAAAATAAGATTCAAAAGTTAGCTGAACTTGACCCTTTAACCCAAATATATAATCGTGTTAAGTTAAATGAAATTTTTAGAACTCTCTTTTTTAATGCAAAAAAGTATAATAGTGTTGTAACTATGATTCTTTTTGATATAGACCATTTTAAACAGATTAATGATAACTATGGACACAATGTTGGAGATAATGTTTTAAAAGAACTTGCATCTTTAGTTCGTGGTTTACTTAGAAAAGAAGATATATTTGCTCGTTGGGGTGGAGAGGAGTTTGTTATTGTATTAGAAGGAGCCTCCTTACAAGAGACAAAAAAACTAGCCTCTCGTCTAAGAGAGGAGATAGAGAAGTTCCCTTTTGATATTGTTGAGCATATTACTTGTAGTTTTGGAGTAACAGAGTTTACCCAAAGAGATACAGAGGCTCTCTTTTTTGAGCGTTCAGATGAAGCTTTATATGAAGCTAAAGAGAGTGGACGTAATAGGGTGGTTGTTAAAGAGGCTAAGTAGTAAAATACTTAATAGCATTTATGTAGCTTAAGTTATTTAACTTCACACCTCTATAAGCAATATCAAAAGCCGTTCCATGGTCAACAGAGGTTCTAACAATAGGTAGATTAAGAGAGATATTTATTCCCTCATCAAAATAGAGAGCCTTAAGTGGTGCTAACCCTTGGTCGTGGTACATAGCAACAAAGTGGTGGTGCTGTTTTCGACTCTTTGGCGTAAAGGCAACATCTGGCACTAGAGGTAGGGTGTAGACCTCTTTTCCTATTGTTTTGTGAGCTATCTCTCTAGCTTTAACTATATACTGCTCTTCATTTCCTAATACACCATCGTCTCCTGCGTGGGGGTTGACACCTAAGAGTCCTATGGTCTCATCTTTTTCTAGTTTATCTTCAATATTTTCATAAAAATCAATTAAAAAGATAGAGAGCTTCTCTACATTTTGAACCTCTTTTACTACTTGACTAAGAGGAATATGCTCGGTGTAGAGTGCAACATACATTTTAGGGCAACCAAGCATCATAATAGCAGGGGCAAAAAAGAACTCACGCAGAGCGTCTGTATGACCTTTGAAACTTACACCTGCCATCTCCCAAGCCTTTTTATGAATAGGTAGAGTCATAATACCATCTACCTCTTGTTGCTTGGAGAGTTCTACAGCTTTTAGAAATGAGGCAAAGGAGTAGACCCCTGCCTCTTTGGTAACTTTTGATGGCTCTATGGTAAATCTTTTGGCAACTCTGTTAACTGTTTGAAAATCAGAGGGAATAGGTAGCCCCAAAAGTTTTGAAGCCTCTTGAAGCATAACCTCATCTATACAGTAGATAGGTTCAATATATTTTTTAATCTCTTCATGGTTCTCTAAAATAAGTTGTATACCAATGCCATTTAAATCTCCAACCGATATAGCTATCTTTTTCATGCTATCTCCTAATGGTTTACTGCCACTTTATAGGTTGGGTCGTCCTCTTCGTAGGTACAGAATGGTCCAGCTGTTTTTAATACCTTTTTACAGTCGGGTGAGAGGTGTCTAAGGGTAAGTTTTTTCCCTG
>JALVEV010000027.1 GCA_027030605.1 Campylobacteraceae bacterium
TAAAGATTAAGATAACAGCTTTTGGGTAGATAATATTGTTATGAAAAACGAATGAATTTCTATGTTGTTGGCTATGTGTCGCACCACCACCAAAAATTTTTAAGTGTCCAAAATGTTGTCCAATTTTATTAATGTATGAAGATGTATATGAATCGTTATAACTAGATAAAATCTCTAATGCTTTTGTATCAGGTTGCAGATGTTTTCCAATTTTTGTAAGGTCTACAATAGGAGCTTGTCCTTTAACGTAGTTAATTCCAATATCTAGTACTTCACAAGTTAAACGACTACTTGTAAATTCCATAATAGAGACAATTGGGTCATTTTTTAAGTCAGAGATTTGATGATTTGATATTGATGTAAAACTTTGCATCCCAACTATAATTGCATTAGGAAATTGATTATTCATTTTATTAAGTAGCTTCTGTAGTTTTTGCTGGTCTGAATCTGGGAAGTTAATTTCGATTAAGAGCTTATTCGAATCTTTAATCTGATGCTCTTCTGTCCATTTTTGAAAATTTTTGTAGTTATTATAATAGTGTACAAGTTGTCTCATGCCCTCTCCCTATTTAAATATTTTTGAACCAATACGTACAAGGTTAGACCCACACCTAATGGCAAGTTCATAGTCGTTACTCATACCCATAGAGCAGATGGTTGCTCCATCATTTTTTAGTGAATCGTAAATTTTATGAGTTAACTCAAAACTCTTTTGAATCTCTTTTTCATCTTCAACATGAGCTCCAATACTCATAACCCCTTTAAGTTTTATATGAGGATAAGACTCTTTAATCTGTTGATAGATATCAAAAGCTTCATCAGGATGAACACCTGATTTACTCTCTTCCTTTGCTGCATTAATCTGTAATAGACATGAGAGCTTTTGCTCTTTTTGAGCTAACTTACTATTAAGCATTTCAGCTAACTTTAGAGAGTCTAACGATTGTAAAAGTGTAGGTCGTAGCTCTATTAGTTTGTTTACTTTATTGCTTTGGAGATGTCCTAACATATGCCACTCTAATGGTAGCTCTTCTAAATTTTCCATACGTTGTTGAAGCTGTTGAACTTGGTTCTCACCAAAGGCACGTTGTCCTAGTTCATAGAGGGTTTTAATGCTCTCTTCATCAGAGTATTTACCTACTGCAACCAATTTTACAATGTGGTGTTCGTTAAGAGTAATTCGCGCTTGTTCTATGTTCCAAATAATTTCATCTAAATTTTTTCTTAATTGTTCTTTCATGTTGTTATCCTATCCAAATAATCTATTTATATCGTTGTAGAAGCCTAAAAGCATTAGACTAAGTAGTATTGCCCATCCAAAAAGTGTCAATTTTATCATGACGGAATCACTAGCAGGTCTCCTAGCTATAAGTTCATAGAGATGAAACATTACATGTCCACCATCTAGTGCAGGAATGGGAAGAAGGTTAATAACTCCTAAATTAACTGAGATAAGTGCTGCAAACATCAATAGTGCAACAAAACCTATATTAGATACCTTTGAAGTGGTATCAACAATACCTATTACTCCACCCAAATTCTCCATAGGAATTAACCCCGAGATAAGCCTTTTAAGACTCTCCACTATATACAATGAAGCATTGGCTGTCTGATTGTACGCAAAACTAATACTCTTATCAAGAGGGTAAGAGATAGTTGTATAGGCTTTGGGATTAGGGCTAATACCTAAAAGGTAACGCTTTTTCAGCTCTCCAAATCTATCTTTTGTTTCAATAGGCTTTGGAGTTATAGAGAGGTCAATATACTTTCCATCTCTTAAAATAGTAATTTGATGTTCATTATGATTAAGAGCAGTATACTTACCAATGTCCTGCCAATATTTAATAGGATTCCCATCAATATTGACAATGGTATCTCCTCTTTTGAGACCTGCAAGTTGAGCAGGGGACTCTTTCATAACCTCTCCAACATTAGCCAGTGGTGTCTGAATACCAATAAAAGCAACCATCAAATAGAGTAAAAAAGCTAGTAAAAAGTTAGCAAAAGGACCAGCTAAAGAGATGATAATACGCGCAATAGGGGTTTTAGAGTTATAGGAGTCTTCATCATAACTCTTTTTGCTAGGGTCACTGTCATCTTGACCTTTCATTCGAACATAACCACCAAGAGGAATGGCTGATAAACTCCACTCGGTATTGCCAATTTTTTTAGTTACTATTCGTTTTCCAAAGCCAATGCTAAAGACTTCAACATGCACTCCAAAAAAACGAGCAGCAAGAAAGTGACCTAGCTCATGAAAAAATATTAAAAAAGAAAATACCAATAGTGATATTAAAGTACCCATAAAAGTCCTACAGTCTCGAATTTGTGTAAAAAGAATTATACCAAGCTTAGGTTAAAGTGAATAGAATTTTTTTTAGAGAGAAACTAAAGTTATTATGATAAAATATTTTTAAAATATTAATAATTCTAAAAAAGGAACTGTAGTGAATGAAAATCGAGAAGAGATAGATAAAGTTGTTCAAGAGAAACAGCCTGAGACTCAAGTTGAAGAGCTGGTTGTTGAAGAGGATACTATTCAAGAGGTTGAACCAGAGCCTAAGCCTGTTAATGTAGTTAAAAAAAATAAATTAGCAGAGGCTAAAGAGCTAATTGAGACTTCTAAAGAGTTAGTTTCAAAAGCTAATACAGAAGTGAATGAGTGTAAAATTGTTGTCTCTAAAGATGCAGAGCTATTTGATGAAACTAAACGAAATTTCAATAATGCAACATTTAAAAGTGCAGAAACACTTTTGGAAAAATTAGGTTTTGATTATAGCTCTTATGATGAGCTTGAACCATTTGAACTCTCAATTGATGACGATGATGAAGGGTTCTCTGTTCAAGATATTAGTTCAGGTAGATTTACAGGTTTACTTTTAGCTCTTTTAGCAGCTCTAGCTACATTAGGAGGGGTGATATATCTAGCACTTACTAAATTAAATATTGACCCAAAAACATTAACGCCAGAGAATATAACAGAGCAAGTAAATCCTGTATTAACTTGGATAGGAACACTTGGTGGAAATACGGGTGGAAATATGATGGTGGGTGCAGCTATCTTAGGTTTCTCTGCACTTCTTATGGCTTGGTTAGTCTATGCAATTCGAGTCAATACAAAGGCAAAGAAAAATTTACGTATTGCTCAAGAGATGCATGAAAAATCAAAAGAGTATAGCATGACTAAAGAGGATTGTAAAAGAGAGATGGAAAAAATTGATGCTCATCTTAGAGAGGCAACAGCAGAGGTAAATAACTTCGATACTATTTTAAATGAAAAGGTAGGAACATTAAAGAGAATTCTTCATATTGAGGGTGAATTTGATGAAGATAAAGAGTATCATCCAAGTTCAAGAAAAACCATGCGTGAGACAGAAAAAGTTATGCAAGCAGTTGAGCATCTACTCAATACAGCTATAACAAAAGAGGGAAAATTAAATTTCGAATCTGTTCAAGCATTGCAGAATGCCAAAGATGTTTATGCTGATTATCTAGCACGAATTTATGATTAATTTAGCAAAGATGTAGTGTTCTCTACATCTTTACTTGTTTAAAAAAGTCTCTTACATACTCATAGCCTGAGTAGAGGGTAAGAGCAACTGCTATCCATAGAAGTAACTCCCCTCCATACCAATGCATTAGTAAAAAACCAATAGCTATCATTTGAGCTACTGTTTTTACTTTTCCCATCCATGAAGCTGAAATATCTATCCCCTCAGCTACAGCAGAGACTCTAAGACCAGTAATAAAGAGTTCACGAGTAATAATGAGATAGATTGCCCAAGGAGAGGCAGAACCTAACATCATAAGCCCTAAGAAACCAGCAAGAGTTAGCATCTTATCGGCAAGTGGGTCGAGTATCTTACCCATAGTAGTAATTTGATTAAAAGTACGAGCAATATATCCATCAAAAAAATCAGTAGCAGAAGCAACTACAAAGATAAAAGCAGCAGCGTAGTTAAGCCATGAGGGGTGAATGCCTTGAAATATAGGTGAATCTTGGTTTACTAGAAGCATAAACATAATAGGTGCTAAGAGTAGACGAATAGAGGCTAGAATATTTGGGATATTTATGATTTTGTTTTTTTGCATAAAGAGATTTCCTCTGTAGGGTGTTGTCCCCGACAACACCGTCAAAATGAAATTTAAATTGTTATAACATGGTGTTTTCGGGGAAAACACCCTACATAATTATATTATCTAAATGTAGTTCCACCATCAACCACAAGTGTTTGACCTGTAATCCAAGAGGCTTCATCACTACATAAGAAGTAGACAGCTCCTGCTATATCTTCAGGGGTTCCCATTCTATTTAAAGATGAACGCTTAATAGTTTCAGCTTTTACCTCTTCATAGTTAGTAAAGGCTTTTAGTGCATCGGTATCTATTGGTCCACCACTTACAGCGTTGACTCTAATGCCCATCTCACCAAGCTCAACAGCTGCATAACGGCTCATAGCCTCAACAGCTGCTTTGTTAGTTCCATGCCCTGCATAGTTGTCAATGTATATAAGGTTTCCTGTAGAGCTAAGAGTAACAATCGCTCCACCACCCACCTTTTGCATACGAGTAGCAGCCTCTTGAGAACCTCTTACAAAAGCACCAACAGTTGCAGTGTAGATATTTTGTAGACCTTTTGTTGGGCGAAGTTTCATAAATTTACCATAACCACCAACAACACTTCTACCATAAATCATTGCATTACTTACAAAAAAGTCAATTCGGTCAAAATCCTCATCTATAGCTAAGAAGAGAGGTTTAAATTGGTCTAAGTCTAAAATATCTAACGGGTATGCTTTTGCTTTTACTCCATACTTAGACTCCAAATCAGATGCAATCTCATTGGCTGCTTGTGCATTTGAATTATAGGTAAAGGCAACATTTACCCCCTCACTTGCAAACTTATAAGCAATAGCTTTTCCAATACCCTTTGTTGCCCCTGTAATTACTACAGTTTTTCCTTTGTTACTTGCCATTTATGCTCCTACTATTTTATAATTTTTCATGACTTTTTCGATTTTTTTCATGTTTTCTGATGATGGTTGAACCAGTGGTAATCGGTACTCTAAAGTATCAATAAGACCTGCAATATACATAGCAGCTTTAATTGGAATAGGATTACTCTCACAGAAGATTACCTTATTAATGTCGTAAAGTTTATCATTAATAGCTTTTGATGCCTTGAAATCACCCT
>JALVEV010000028.1 GCA_027030605.1 Campylobacteraceae bacterium
TAAATCATCTTGCTCAAATTTATTTTTCATTTTACCATGCTGTTTAAAAAAATCTGATGGACTAAAATAGTATTTACCAATTTTTTTATCAATATTGCCGTGTGTAGCAACATACATAACAAAATAATCATTGGGTCGTACGTTAGCTCGTATCTCTTTGACCGTTGCCTTTATATCATTCTTCTTAGTAGCATAGGAAACAATATTTAATTTTCCATCAAAAAGAAAAGTACTTTTTTTATTAAAAACATTAGAAAGTTCTTTAACATTATTTTTTGAATTTTTTAGCCTTACTCCAGGGTCATAGTCTTCCCACTGAGGAAATCTATTCACCCCTACAGCAACAATATGTAGTGTAGGAACAACGTTTGATGTACTTTCTACATTAATAGAGTCAGTGTTAGAATTTCCAGCATTTTTAGTTGTTACATAAGCTTGTATATTATTTTTACCCTTAGGAATACCGAGTCTATAATATTTATATGTTTTGTTATTTTTTCTCTCATCTCCTCGTATCTTTTGAGGATTAATTTGTGTACCATCTAAGTAGATAATAGTTTTATCTAAGACTATAGTATTTTTATGTGAAATTTCTAGTGTTAAATTAACATATTCATCTGAGGTAGGAGAAGGAATATTTAGAATTTTTAAATTGAAAGGAATATTTTTAGTAGTAGGTTTAGAACTATTTTGTCCATAATATTTACGTGGAGGTATTGTAGGTGCATTTAAATTCAAAAGTTTTTGCCGTTCATAGTCAAGTCTATTACTTCTTATTACTTCTAAGAATTTTAGTACATTAAAAGTTTTAGATTCAGTAAAAAAAGAACCTACTCCACTTAATCCTATCAGACCTCCTAATACCTTTATCGTATTTTCAACATCTTCGTTATCTTCTTTGCTTCTTCCTCCCGTAACCTTAACCCTTTGAGCTAAAACACCTATAGTAACTGCTCCAAGTCCAAAAAGCAAATTAGATTTATTTTCCATAAAAGCACTATTACATATATTTAGGTTATATTTATCACAATCATAATCTTTTATGAAATAATTAGGATAAAACCCATTCTTTGTTATTTTAATTAACTCAATATTATCTTCTTTTTTAGAACTTTGAGTAATCCCAATAAATTTAGTTCCATTGAGCATTTTGGCATAACCAAGAAGTTTACCATCCTCTATTCTAATATCTTGATATTCCTTAGGAATCGGCTGACTTATACACCCTTGGATAATTAAACCAAAAATTAAACTTAGTATAACATTGAAAAACTTCATGACTTTCCTTTTTTATTAATTATATATTTTTTTAATAAGATATAACTAATAATTGTAATAATCAATAGATATAAGAGAATACTTTGGAATTTTAATTACTAAAGGTAATATAATTTTATTTTAGATTGAATAGTGAAAATGAAAAAAGTTTGATGTTCCCACCAACGGTATAGTGGGAACAATAGAGATTTTAGAATTACGCAGGTTGAACCTCAGAAAAAATCTGTGTAGCCTTCTGAACATGGAATTTAAGTCCAATCTCCTCTTCGCTACACCCAAGAGCAAGAGCAACCATCTGTGGCATGTGCAGAACAGGAAGCTCTATATCTCTACCAATTACTTTTCCAACACTATCTTGATAAGTATCCATCTTTAAGTGACAAAGTGGACATGGTGTAACCATCAAGTCTGCATTGTTATCAATAGCATCTACCATAGCATTACCAGCTAACACTTCAGAGGTATGGTTGGCTTGAAGCTCTACATGGAAACCACAACACTTATTCTTATGGTCATAATCTACAGGTTTACCCTCTAAAGCATCAATAAGAGTATCTAGTGAAGTAGGTTTGTATGGATTTTCACCCCCATTACTTGAACCATGAAGCTCACTAGGACGAATATTGTGACAACCATAAAAAGGTGCAATATTAAAGGCTGAAAGAGGAGTAGTTACCTTTTCTCTAATATTATCTAACCCATAATCATCAATAAGTGTATATAAGAAGTGTTTAATTTCAGAGGTACCTTTGTACTCTAAACCAACCTCTGCTAGTTTTTCATTGACTCTTGCTTTTAGCTCTGGGTCACTGTCTAGTGCATGTTTTGTCATAGCAGAGTTTAGTTGACAAGTGTTACAGATAGTAATCATAGTTAGACCTAACTTCTCTGCATAACATATATTACGTGCATTTAGAACGTGTGCTAGAAACTCATCAAAATCTTGTAGGTGAGAAGCTCCACAACATGAAGCCTCTTCTAAAATAGTGATTTTGATACCTAACTTATCAGCTACTGCAAGTGTAGATGACAATAACTCTGGTGTTGACTGTTTTGCTGTACACCCCGTAAAGAGTGCATAGTGTAATTGTTCGCTCATCATTTTCTCCTTACAGCTTATGGGTTTGTGAAATCTTAATTAGTTTTTTGACTTCATCTAGGTTTTTAATTTTTGGAATAGAGTTAATAAATGGAATTCCAGAGTGCCAATGGATTTTACCTGATTTCATCATCTTAAGAGCTGTAGGGAGGTGTTTATACATTCCTAAATAGCCCTCAGAGTAGGTAACAATATCAGCTTCATCAAGATAACCATACCTCTTCATACCACGTAAGAACCCTTCAGCATGACGTGTTGCTACATTGTTTGGTGCTACTCTATGTTCAAACTGTAGGTTATGAAGTTTTGTAATCTTCTCAATAGGGTTAATCTCTTTTGGACACGCTTCTGCACACTCGAAGCACTTGACACAGTCCCAAACACCTGAACCACTCTCAGCAGTAATTGTTAAACGCTCTTCAGTTGCTTCATCTCGTGTATCAACTGTAAATCGGTAAGCAGCATTTAGTGCAGCAGGTCCTAAGAAGTCTGGATTTGCTTCAAGAGCAGGACAAGAGTAGTGACATGCACCACACTGAATACATAAATCAGAGTCTAAGAATTTGTTAAACTCTTCAATACTCTGTTTTGTCTCATGCTCTGGATGTGGGTCAACATCGGTAACCACATAAGGCTTAACTGCAGCATGTTTTTCCCAAAAGTCCGACTTGTCAATAATCATATCTTTAACAGCTCGTTTAGTAGAACTTGGCTCTAAAGTAATATCATTATCAAAAAGGTCAAGAAGCTCAATAGCGTTCTGTTTACAAGCAAGGGTAGCTTTACCATTTACCTTAATGGCACAAGCTCCACAGATACCATGACGGCAAGAGCGACGGTAAGAGAATGACCCATCATGCTCCCACTTAATTCTGTTCATAAGGTCAAGAATTAGTTCATCTTTTCCCACTTCCATTGTATAGCTTCTGTACGATGGAAGATAGTCTGTCTCAGCGTTAAATCTAAAGACTTTAATTGTTACTTTTCTGGTTTGACCAGCTTCTGTTGCACTCATCTCGACCTCCTTAGTATTTTCTTTCCATTGGTTCAAACTTACCGAGTGTAACTTCTCCCCACTCATGTGTTAAGTTATAATCTTTATCCATATAGGCATAGGTATGTTTCAAGAACTTCTCATCATCTCGCTGAGTAAAGTCTTCACGGTAGTGACCACCACGGCTCTCTTCACGGATTAAAGCACCATATACAATAAACTTAGAGAACTCTAACATGTGACCAAGCTCTGTTGCCTCTTGTAGGTCGGTGTTAAATGTTTTTGATTTGTCATCAAGTCGAATGTTCTTAAATCGTACTAAAAGCTCATCTATAAGTTTAAGTTGACGCTCTAAAGACTCTTTACTTCTAAAGACACCAGCATCGGCTGTCATACCTGCTTGAAGTTCAGCTCTAAGGTCTGCTACACGCTCTTTACCATTAGAGGTTAGTAGGGTGTTCATCTCATTAATTGTAGCTCGAGCATCCTCCTCTGTTGCTGGACGCAACTCAATACCCTCATCAAGAGCTTTAACCATATTTTCCCCTGCATGACGACCAAAGAAGAGTGCTTCAAGAAGTGAGTTAGCACCAAGTCTGTTTGCACCATGAACAGATACACAAGAACACTCACCAGCAGCGTAGAAGCCCTCTACTACATCACCTGCTGCATTTTTTTGCACTTGACAGTTGATATTGGTTGGAATCCCACCCATTGAGTAGTGAGCAGTTGCAGAGATATGAATAGGCTCTTTTAACATATCTTGCCCTTGGAAAGCGATAGCAAGTTCACGAAGCTCTGGAAGACGTGTTAAGATAATCTCTGGGTCAAGGTGAGTTAAGTCAATGTTTACTGATTGACCATCCTTACCAACACCACGCCCTTGACGTACCTCTTCCATAATAGCTCGACTCACAACATCACGAGAAGCAAGTTCCATTGCATTTGGAGCGTACTTGGTCATAAAACGTTCACCCTCAGAGTTGTAGAGACGACCACCCTCACCACGAGCAGCTTCAGAGATAAGTACTCCTGAACCACCAAGTCCACTTGGGTGGAACTGTACAAACTCCATATCTTCAAGTGGAAGACCATGACGTGCAACAATAGAGAGAGAATCTCCTGTATTTGCATGAGCATTTGAGTTAAATCGGTAAGCACGACCATGTCCACCTGTAGCGAACATGGTTACTTTTGCATTAAAGATAGCAGGTTCAGATGTTCTTAAATCGTAAGCAACAACACCTGAAACCTTTCCATCTTTATAGATAAGGTCAGAACAGTACCACTCATCAAAAACCTCTATACCTGCTCTAAATGCCTGTTCATAGATAGCTTGAAGAACAGCTAATCCTGTTCTATCTTTTGCATAACAAGCTCTTGGTTTACTCTGTCCTCCAAAAGGTCTTATAGCAATATCTCCATCTTCATCTCTTGAAAATACTGCCCCCATTCTCTCTGCCCAACGAATGGTTTCAGGTGCTTTTGTACACATAAGCTCAACACAATCTTGGTCTGCAAGATAGTCAGACCCCTTTACTGTGTCAAACTCATGAAGCTCTGTACTATCATCTTTCCCCAAAGCAGCGTTAATCCCACCTTGAGCAGCTCCTGAGTGGCTTCTTAGTGGATGTAATTTTGTAATTACAGCTGTCTTTTTCCCAGCTTCTGTTAGCTCTTTTGCTGCTGCTAAACCAGCAAGACCAGCTCCAACAATCACTGCATCATATTCATGTATCGTAATGCCCATGCTGTGTGTTCCTTTTAAGTTAAGAATTTGCAACGATT
>JALVEV010000029.1 GCA_027030605.1 Campylobacteraceae bacterium
AGAAATAAATATATTGAAAGCTTTGAACAAGCACAATTAGAAAACAAATCTGTTCCAGATTTTAGAGCAGGTGATACACTAAGAATCGCTGTTACTATTAAAGAGGGTGACAAAACAAGAGTTCAGAATTTTGAGGGTGTATGTATTGCACTTAGAGGTCAAGGTACTGGGAGAACAATGATAGTTAGAAGAATTGGTGCTAACTCTGTTGGTGTTGAGAGAATTTTCCCACTCTACTCTGACTCTATTGAGAGTATAGAAGTGCTTAGAAGAGGACGTGTTAGACGTGCAAAACTTTTCTACCTTAGAGCATTAAAAGGTAAAAAAGCTAGAATTAAAGAGCTTAGAAGAAAATAGTCTTTCAGTTTTTAAATTTATTTTTTGGAGTTTATTTCTCAGACTCCATTTAAGAGGGTTTCTTCCCTCTTTCTTTCCCTATATCCCCTAACTTCTCCATTATAATTAGATATAATCTTTTTCACAAAAAATAGTAGGAACAAAAATGACTAAATATGTTTTATTTGATACTGAGACAACAGGTAATCAAGAAGAAGATAGAATTATTCAGATAGGTGCTATGGTAGTTGGAGCCAAAGGTGATGTAAAAGTTTATGATGAACTATGTTCAACTAGCTTACCTATTAAAGTAGAGGCGATGGAGGTGCATAATATTACTCCTGAAGTTATTGAAGGGAAGGCTCCTTTTACCTCAACAAGATTTTGGAATGATTTGAGTGAACTTAATAGTGAAAATAATTATCTAATTGCTCATAATCTAAAATTTGACCTAGGAATGCTTGAAAAAGAGGGGTTTGTCAATCGCATGAAACTCATAGATACGCTTCGTTGTGCTAAACATCTTTTTCCTGAATCTGATTATCACCGTTTGCAGTATTTTAGGTATTCTCTTGAACTCTATAAAAAAGAGCAAGAGGAGGCTAGAAAATATAATATTACTATTAAGGCTCATGATGCCATTGGTGATGTATTGGTGATGAAGCTGTTTCTCTCTGAGTTGGTTAAAAAAGTAAAGGAGAAGTTTCCAAACATGAATCCTATGGTTAAGTTAGAGGAGTTAACTAATACACCTGTTATATTACAAAGTTTTAAATTTGGAAAATATAAAGGTGAACGTATTGATGATATAGCACGACGTGATGCAGGTTATATTAGATGGATGTTAAAATCTTTGGAGTTAGATGAAGATTTAAAATATACGCTTGAAAAAGTTTTAGAAAATGTGTAATTAATCTTGAAATATAGCGAGGCTAAAGCCGTCGATTCCTTATATGCAATTTGCATTTTCGGAATCGGCGTGTTTACACCCGAATTATAAATTATCGCCCATAAACAGCTTTTTTAATCTCTTGTCCTAATTGATGAACAGCCATTGCATAATAATCTTTTGGATTATAGCGTGTAATGGCACGGAAGTTTGGTGTTCCCCACCAGAGTTCATCTCTATCATATTTACTAAGTTTAATCAAAGAGACTGGTCCTTTATATCCATAAAAGTTGGAACTTGGTCTCATACCTAACTTATAGAGGTAGCGTTGAGAGTAAGAGGTTTTAAATCCTGTTGGTATACCATAAAATCTTTTTTTGTTATAGTAGACTTTCATTGCTACAGGAATACGAGGATTCCATTTACCTTTAGCTCTAAAGTAGTTTGCAATACTTCCAATGGCATCAGCAGGGTCAAAAAGATTGGTTTTTCCATCACCATTTAAATCAACAGCATACTCTCTAAATGAGCTAGGCATAAATTGAGCCAATCCAAAAGCACCTGCATAGGAGCCTTTTATAGCTTGTGGATGGATTTTCTGCTCTTTTGTAAGTAGAATATAGTTCTCAAGCTCTGAAGTAAAAAATTTTGAGCGTTTTTTATACTCTAATGCTAGTGTTGTTAAGGCATCAAGTACTGAGTGTTTTCCTGTAAATCCACCAAAATTAGTCTCAACTCCAAGAATACCTACAATATAAGCAGGGTCAACACCATATTTATAGGCAGCCATATTAAGCCAGTTTGCATTTTCTCTCCAGAACTGTACCCCTTTTCTAATGTGTGATGGGTTGACAAATTGAGCTCTGTATTTACTCCATGAACCAGGTTGAGAGGCTTTTTCTTTGGTTGGTTTTCTTCTCTTGTAGACACCATATTTATCTAAAGCGACAGTATCTCGATTGACTGTAGAGAAGATGGCATTGAGTTCATATCTGTCAAGATTATATTTAGATGCCATATTATTAATAATCTGTTTTAGCTTATAGTTTGATGCATAAGCACCTCGTAGATAGGGGGTTCGTTGTGGAATATATTGTGGTTGGGTATCAATAACAACTATAGGAGGTGTTGGATAGGTAGGTGTTACAGATGGCGTTGAGGGATAAGTAGTCGTTGGCTGTGATGGCATAGGGTAGGTGGTAGCTAAGGGTATAGTATTAGGATTATTATTGCTATTTACCTCTATTACAGTTTCTGGTTGTCTCTTTACACATCCACTACTTAGAAGAAGTAGTGCGGGAATAAGTGCAAAATGTTTTATTTTTATCATAGTAAAATCCTTTTTTCTTAAATTCTAGCATAAAATTGTGAATTATTGTTTGCTTTTTATCTATTATTACCTAAAATTTGATGTAAGAACATAATTTGTGAAAATAGAGGGGCAAATATATTTAAGATAGGAATATAGTTAAAGAGTGATGCAATCATTGCAATAATATTAGATTTTTTACGTTTTTTCTTTAATTCGCTCTTATCTTTTATAAAGAGTCCACCTACATCATGTATGGTTGGTGCTTTAAGTAAGATTGACCATAAGTAGAGCATAAGCCCTTGTCCTAAAACGGGAATAAAAAGTAGAGGAAAAAGAACGACTACAAGAAAAAGAAAGAGTAGTGTTGAAGAGAGTGTAGCTCCAATAGAACCACTAATAGTTGGTGAGGCAACTACTTTTACCTCTGGATAGTGCTTTTTAGCAAGAGAAATCAGTACCTTTTCACTATAAAGCGAAGTGAGTGTTGAGATAGTAACAATGATTAAGATATATCCTACTAGAGGAGCTGCTATATAGATAACACCCTCTCGTAACCAATCAAAAGGAATCCATGTAAGATAAGAGGTTATAAAAGAGGAGAAGTCTCCCCAAAAATACCAAAGTACAGCAACCCAAAAGGCAATACTCCCTAGCCCTACTGTTAAGATAAACATTAAGACAGTAGGGCTAAAGATATCTTGTAGACTCTTTTTAATAATCTTTATCATGACTATTTCTACAGATAGTTATTTTTAAACTCAACATATCGAGAAGCAGAGGCGTATAACTCTGCTACCTCTTCATCTGTAAGCTCTCTTACTACTTTGGCAGGACTCCCCATAATAAGGCTCCTTGGAGGAAACTTTTTATTTTTAGTTACAAGTGAACCAGCCCCTACAATTGACTCTTTTCCAATTACTGCACCATCTAAAATAGTTGCACTCATTCCAATAAGACAGGCATCCTCAATGGTGCAACCATGTAGCATTACTCTATGACCAATGGTGACATCATTACCAATAATGGTTGGGTTTCCATCGCTCATATCCTCCTTTTTATGGTGGGTAACATGTACCATCGAGAGGTCTTGAATGTTGGTTCTGTCTCCAATTTTAATATAGTGAACATCTCCTCGAACTACACATCCAAACCATATAGCAGAGTCCTCACCCATCTCTGTACGACCTATAACAGTTGCACCATCGGCTATCCATGCTCCCTTTTTAAGTGTTGGAGTCCACTCTTTGTATTTTATTGTCATTGTTAATCCTTTAGAACTTTTTTAGCTAACTGAGTTACATACTCAGGTGTCTCTTTTTGGCTTTTATCATGAAGTTTAGTAATGTACTCCTCTAAAATTTCATGATTATTTATTGGGGTATCACTGTTTTGTTTGACCTGTTTGTACTCTCCTGAACTCTTGAGTTTCCATCGAAGTTGATTATCTTGGAGTTGCAAAGAGAGAATCTGCTTAAGTTTTTGTGCCAATTTAGGCTCTTTAATTGGGGTTAAAATCTCAATACGACGAATAAGATTTCGTGGCATTAGGTCAGCAGAAGAGATGTAACACTCATGCTCATCATGTTTAAAACAGTAGATTCTTGGGTGTTCAAGATATTTCCCTATAATGGAGTATACCGAGATATTTTCACTAATATCTTTAATTCCAGGTTTTAAAGCACAGATACCACGAATAATAAGCTCTATTTTACACCCTGCCATAGAGGCTCTATAGAGTGCTTGAATAATCTCTGGGTCAACTAGAGAGTTAGCTTTTAAGATAATATGCCCTGCATTTTTAAAAGAGGCTTCATGCTCTATCATCTCAATAAGTTTTGGTTTAATATGTTTTGGAGAGAGGGTTAATGTTTTGAGTCTACTATAGTCTGAAAAACCTGTTAAGAAGTGAAAAAATTTAGTTACATCGGTATTAAACTCTGTCTTTGTTGTAAAGTAGCTTACATCTGTATAGATACGAGCTGTAGCAGGGTTGTAGTTTCCTGTTCCTAGATGGACATATGCTTGAAGTCTTTTGTCTTTTCGTTTAGTTACTTGTGCTACTTTTGCATGAACCTTTAGCCCTTTAATTCCGTAGATAACATGAGCCCCTGACTCTTCAAGCTTCTTTGCCCACTGTAGGTTGTTCTCTTCATCAAATCGTGCCTTTAATTCGACTAAAACAGTAACTTGCTTACCAGCTTTAGCTGCCTTTATAAGTGCTTTAACAATAGGAGAGTTTTTTCCTACACGATAGAGTGTCATTCTCATAGAGAGGGTGTCTGGGTCTTTAGCTGCATCTTGTATAAAACGTACCACAGGGTCAAAACTCTCAAATGGGTGGTAGAGTAGAATATCTTGTTTCTCTATAGCTCTAAATAGATTTTTATTCTCTGAAAGTGGTGGTAGAATTTTTGGGCTATAGGTTGGTAGGGTTAAGTGAGAGAGAGATGTCTCTGTGACAATGTCCCAAAGTGTTCCAAGGTTTAGAGGAATGTTGTAGTAGTATATATCTAGTGGGTCAAGCTCTAGGTGAGT
>JALVEV010000030.1 GCA_027030605.1 Campylobacteraceae bacterium
TGCTCTTTTAGCTATTGCTATAAAGGCACAAGAGATAAGTGAAGATAGAATAAAGCAAAATATGTTAAGAACTGTGGTAGCATTAGGGGTAGCAATTGGTATCTCTTTGGGAGCTTATCGTTTAGTTTCAGGTGACCAAATTCACTACTACATAATTGTAGGGTATTCGATAGTGATTCTATTTACCTACTTTGCACCTAATTATATTATTCCTATTGCCTATGATAGTGGAGGAGTGACAACTTCAACGGTTACAGTTCCTCTTGTTGCTGCCTTGGGTTTAGGTTTAGCCGAAAATATTGAGGGAAGAAACCCCCTAATTGATGGTTTTGGTTTGATTGCTTTTGCCTCACTCTTTCCAATGCTTACAGTTATGGGATATGGAATACATGCAGAGTTTAAGAAAAAACAACTACTTAAGGAGCAAAAATGAAGTTTACAGCACTGATTGCGATTATTGAAGATAAAGATGAAGAGGTGGCTATTGATGTTGCTAAGGAAGCAGGTGCAGGTGGAGTGACCATTATTCATGGTAAAAATATCGGCTTAGAAGAGAAAAAGGTCTTTTTTGGATTAACACTAGAGGAGAATGTCTCTATTTTACTCTTTATATTACCTCGTAAACTCTCTATGAAAGTGATGAAAGCCCTAAGAGTAAAGTTTGACCTTGACAATGCAAAAAATGGTGGACTTGTCTTTACTTTGCCATTAAGTCATGTTGCAGGGTTAGATACAAATGAATTACATAAATTTGAAGATGATATTAAATCAATGATATAAAAAGGAGAATATATGTTGGTAGAAAATGTAATGACACCTAAAGATAAGTTAACAACTATATCACCAATGGCAACAGTAAGAGAAGCATTAAAGATGATGAGAGAGAACAAGGTTCGTTCTGTTATTGTTGAAAAAAATGGAGAAGATGGAGCTTATGGTTTAGTGACATTTAAAAATATTTTACAAAGTATTGTAGCTGAAGATGGTGACATTGACCTCTTAAATGTTTATGATATTGCCTCTGTGCCTGCCATCTCTGTGTCAGCAAAATTAAATGTTCAATACGCCTCAAAGATGATGGTGAAGAGTAGTATTAAGAGATTATTGATTATAGATAACAATGAGTTAAAAGGTATCTTAACCATGACAGATATTATTGAAGTGTTAATGGATAGTGTTGAAGCACATTAGTATTTATTGTTTTAGTGCTTCAAGCTCAGCATGTATCTCTTCAATATTCAATCTCTCTGCTGCTATTCGCTCTTTTTCTGCTAATATCTTTTTCTCTATATAGTAGTTTGAAATAGCAAAGATTATTATGGAGAAGGTAGCTGTTAATATGGAAGTTAATTGAATATATTTAACACTTAACTCCTCTTGACATATTGCTCCACAAATATTTAGAGCAAAATAGGGGTTGTAGGTTGAGATAAAAAAGATTGCACTAGAGATAATAAAAACGAGAAAGAAAAAAGTTCTAATATACATATAAAATTCCAAATAGTATTATTTTTAGTATATTATAACAAAAAAACTATATTAAATAGTATAAGGAAAAAGATGAAAGTTGTTATTGATTTAATTGAAGATATTTTGCTAGAATATCAAAATTTAATTTAAGGGTTTAGTATGTCAGTTAAATGTGCATTTCTGTTTGCAGGGCAAGGTTCTCAAGCTGTGGGAATGGGAAAAGATTTTTTTGAGAACTCAGATGTTGCAAAAGAGATGGTAGCAAAAGCAAATGAGCGTACAGGGATTGATTTTGAAAAGCTTCTTTTTGAAGAGAATAATGATTTGGGACAAACAGAGTTTACTCAACCTGCAATTCTTTTAGTTGCCGTGATTGCCCATAGACTCTTTAGTGATGCAACAGGAATAAAACCTACCTTAACCATGGGTCACTCTTTAGGAGAGTTTTCAGCATTGGTTGCGAGTGGTGCTATAGATGCTATAGATGCTGTTGAGTTAGTTAATCTTAGAGGTAAACTAATGGCAGAGGCTTGTTCAAAACAAGAGGTAGGAATGATGGTCTCTTTAGGACTTTCTGATGAGGTCGTAGAGCAGATTTGTCAAGAGCAAAGAGATGCAGGGCTTCAAGTTTGGGCTGTTAACTACAATGCTGATGGTCAGATTGTTATTGCAGGGATTAAAAAGGATTTAGAGGTTTTAGCTCCTATTTTAAAAGAGGCTAAAGCAAAAAGAGCGATGTTACTTGATATGTCTGTAGCTTCTCACTGCCCACTACTAGAGAGTGCTTCAGCTCCTTTAGCAGAGAAACTTCAAGAGATGATAAAAGATGAGTTTAAGGCTCCTGTGATTTCAAATGTTACAGCCAAGCCATACAGTACAAAAGCCGAAGCATTAGAACTTTTGCCTCAACAGCTTGTTCTCCCTGTAAAATACAAACACTCTATAGCAAATATAGATGCTGATGTTGATTGCTATATTGAGTTTGGACATGGAAATGTACTTAAAGGTTTAAATCGAAAAGCGACTAAAAAACCTCATTTTAATGTAAGCGATATGGCTTCACTTGAGGCAACAATAGAAGCCATTAATGAATTAAAGTAACTACTTTTTTGTAGATTTTTTCTCTACTTTAGTTTGCATAGTTGCACCTTTTTTATCAGCTGAAGGTGCATCGGCAATTTTCATACTTCCAAGGCAACCATTAAGTATAAATAAAACTATAGAAATTGAAAAAAATTTCATGAACATAAGCAATCCTTTTTTTGTAATATATCTCATAAGAGTAAGTTATTATAAGTTTATTTAAAGGTTAGTACAAAGATAAAGGTTACTTAAATAGATTTTTGATAGAAGTTGTTACAAAAAGATACTATAAACTTTATTTTTTCTTAAAATGTGTATTTGTTTTTCACTTTTAATAATATAGAAATGTTACAGACTGTACCACTGTTGGAACTCTTAATCTCAACTTTTCCTTTCATTCTCTGTTCAATAATCATTTTTAAAATATATAAACCTAAGCCTGTTCCTTTAGATTGATGTTTTGTAGTAAAGTATGGATTATAGATTTTATCTAAAATAGTTTTATCAATACCATAACCATTATCTGTAATAGAGATGGTTAACAGGTGTCTGTTTTTAGTAGTTACGATAGTGATTTTAGGACTTCTATCTGTTAAAATAGTAGCATCAATAGCATTATTAAGTACAATGAGTAAAGCTTGAATCAGTTCAGATTTATACCCTTCAAAAGTAATTTTTTCACTGCTTTGATAATTGATTTCAATATTATGGCTATTTTTTATAGAGAGAAGATTTAATGTAGTCTGAATAATATCGGAAATATCTAATTGCTCTAATGATTTATTATGTTTAAAAAAGTCCATAAAATCATTAATAGTATTTGACATATAAGCAGTTGTATTTTCAATATTATCAAGGTAAGTCTGAAACTTTAGAGGGGAGAGTTGTTCTTTTCTATAATCAATATCCATAGAGATAACTGTACCATTAATTTCAGAGAGTGGTTGTCTCCACTGATGGGCAATCATTGATATCATCTCTCCCATCGAAGCCAATTTATTTTGTTGTACTAAAAGTTTCTCTTGCTCCTTTTTCTCTTGTTCTATAAGTTTTATTTTATAGGCAAGAATAAAAGAGAAGCATAAAACCTCGATAAGAATTATAAATTGAACAATATAGTCAGGAGAAATTGGAAGAGAGACAATATTTAAGTACTCCAAAGGAAGTAGTGAACCAATTATAGCAATAAATGTCCAAATGATTGAATAGAACTGTGCAATTTTATCTTTTCTAAAAAAGGCTAAGTAGTAGGTAGTAAGAATAATAATTGCAATAAAGATAGTTACTATTATAAAAAATAGATTAAAAAGGAGTTGTGCGTAATAGAAGTTTTTCTCTTCCAGAGCATAGCTATGAATCAGGGTAAAAACAATAAAACAGATATTGAACAGATTTAGTAGTAAATAGATTTTGGGTAACTTCTCTTTTAAGTTCAAAATAGATTGAACAAAAAGTGTTAATGAGATAAAGAATGCCCCAGAAGAGAGATGGAAGATTAAAGTGTGATTAGGAAAATAGCGTTGAGAAAACCCAAAAATACCAATAAAATAGATAGTCAACCAGAAAACATAAGAGACATAATAGAGATAAAATTTAAATTTTAAAAGAAAATAGAGAAAAAGATTATAGAGTAGCATAAGTAGCATTCCACCAAAAAATATTCCCTCTACTATATTATAAGTCTGATAGTAGTCTATAAGGTAGCTCTCATCTACAAGTGAAAAGTTTAAATCTATTTTATTGTAGTTTCTTATTTTTAGATAGACAGTTGCACTCTCTCCTCCTTTTAATGTAAGTGGAAAAATTATATGATTTACATTAAATTTTCTAGACCTATTTTTAGATATAACACCATCTTGAATATGTTTAACTACTTTTTTTTCTTTTACAAGATAATAATTAACATGATATGTAAATTGATTTTCTGCTTTTAAATAGTAGTTTTTCGTATTGTTTGAGATGTTTTTTAACTCTAGTTTAACCCAATAGGGTTTTGTTCTGTTTTTAGAGTTATTAAAACCTTTTTTAGTTTTAGACCAATGTTTAATCTTTTTAAAAGGAGGTTGTTCATTGAGACAGTCAGCTAATGCATAGTTCATATAATTTTTAGTTTCATATATAGGTTCATCCTTAATTTCTAATGTTTTTGCATATCCTATATAGCTTAACATTAGAAAAAAGAGTAAAAATAACTTATTCATTTTTCCCTATCTTTAATTATTTAGGATTATTATATAGTTTTTTTTGTGATTTAGCTATAATTTTACAAAATTAATTAGGAAAATATATGAGTAAAATTGCCATTATGGGTGCAATGCCTGAAGAAGTTGCTCCTCTTTTAGAAAAGGTAGAGGGTGTAAAAAAAGTAGATTATGCCAATAATAGTTATTATGAAGCTAGGTATAAAGGCAAAGAGTTAGTAATTGCTTACTCTAAAATAGGTAAGGTGTTTTCCTCCTTAACTGCTGCCACACTTCTTGAAAAGTTTGGCTGTTCAACACTACTTTTTTCTGGTGTAGCAGGTGCAATTAATCCTAACTTAAAAATTGGTGATTTAATTATTGCAAGTAAGTTGTGTCAACATGACTTAGATATCTCTATTTTTGGGCATGACTTTGGATATGTTCCAGAAGGTTCTAAGTTTGTTGAGTCAGATGAGAAGTTACGTGCAATTGCTAAAGAGGTAGCTTCTAAAAATAATCTTTCTGTTATTGAAGGAATCATTGCTACAGGTGACCAATTTGTTGCTTCAAATGAGCGTAAAGAGTTTATTTCTAAAAATTTTCAAGCCGATGCTCTAGAGATGGAGGGGGCAAGTGTGGCAGTAGTTTGTGATGCTTTAAATGTTCCATTTTTTATTTTAAGAGCTATCTCAGATACGGCTAATGATGATGCTGGGGTTGATTTTGATGAGTTTATGGTGGGTTCTGCAAAAATCTCTGCAAATTTTATTTTAGATATGGTTGAGAATATAGAATAATGGGTAGAACAACCACTCCACAACTTAACATTAGTAAAAAGCTTTTACGTGTTGCAGGAAAGACTAATGCAACTTTTAAATTGATAGGAGAGGGTGACAAAGTTTTAGTAGGTTTAAGTGGTGGAAAAGACTCTTTAGCACTGATTCATATACTAAAACATATTCAACGTCATGCACCCTTTAAATTTGAGTTTGAAGCTTGTACTATTAATTACGGTATGCCAGGGGAACACTATCGTGATTTGGTTGAGCATTGTAAAAAGTATGAGATAAAGCATACCGTTTATGAGACCAATATTTATGAGATTTCAAATGATGCTATTCGTGAAAACTCCTCTTTTTGTTCCTACTTTTCAAGAATGCGACGAGGGGCATTGTATACTTTTGCCCAAGAGAATGGTTTTACAAAAGTGGCTTTAGGACACCATTTTGATGATAGTGTAGAGAGTTTTTTTATGAATATGTTCTACAATGGAACCATGAGAGCTATGGCTCCTATCTACAAGACAGAGAGAGGATTTCACCTTATTCGTCCACTAATTGAAGCAAGAGAGAAGCAACTTAGAGCCTTTGCTAACGATAACAATCTTCAAACTATTGGTGATGAGGCGTGTCCTGCCATGTTAAAAGAGGTAAAGATGCCACATGCAAGAGCCTCTACAAAGTTATGGTTAGAAAATTTGGAAAAAGAGAATCCTAAGGTCTTTAAGATGATGAGAGCATCTTTTAAGCATATTCACGATGATACTTTTTTAGACCCCCAGCGTTGGGTGAGAGATGATTTTAAAAATATAAAGGAATAAAATGTCAAATCAAGAAGAACCAAAATTAAAAAAGGTTGTCAATGCAGCCGATGGGTTGAGCTTAGGTATCTCTATGGTGGTTGCTGTACTGCTAGGAGTAGGGCTTGGAATAGTTATGAAGAACCTATTTAATATACCTTGGCTCTTTTGGTTAGGGGTATTTTGGGGTGTTGCAGGTGCTATTTTAAATGTCTATAAAGCTTATGAAAAACAGAAGAAATCTTTGGATGAGTTAGCAAATGACCCACGCTATCGTCACCGAAAATATGATGATTCAGATGATGAGGATGATAAATATTAATGAAAGAGACAATTATTGTTTTAGTTGTTGTTGATTTGATTATTGCTCTGTTACTCTATTTTCTTGGAGCAGAGCATTGGTTGGTTAACTCTCAAGTTGCTTTTATCTCTTCCTCTCTTGTTATGTTGGGTTCAATGCAATCATATAAAAATATGGTCAAGCAACGTCTTGTAGGGGCGACCTCTGTGTCTGCCCAAGATGAACGTGATACAATAGATAAGCTTGAAGACCCCTATGATTTGTTTGATGATGAGAAAAAAGAGGACGAAGAGAAAACATTAGCTGAAGTTGTTAAAGAGGAGAGAGCTAATTTAAAGAAAAATCGTCGCTCTATTATTCAAACTACAAAAGATGCTAAACCTGCTTTCTCTTTTTATCGCTTAGGAGCTTATGCTCTATTGGTTTTAGGATTTTTTTATTTAAATAACAATCATTTATTAAAGCTTATACCCTATTTATCTTTTTTAATACTACCTATGATTATTATAGTAGTTATATTAATAAGAGAATTTGAGAAAAACTACTAAACCTTGATTGACATAGACTAAGAGTTTTTGATATACTTCCTTTAAATATTTCTATTGACAAGGAAAGAGAATGGCAAAAAGTTTATATGAAACTTTAGGTATAAGTGAAAATGCAAGTGCAGATGAGATTAAAAAAGCATATAGAAAATTAGCAAGAAAGTATCATCCTGATGTAAATAAAGATGATGAAGCGATTGAAAAATTTAAAGAGATTAATGCCGCATATGAGGTTCTTTCAGATAAGAAGAAGAAAGATGAGTATGATATGTATGGTGACCAAATTTTTGGTGGACAAAACTTCCATGATTTCGCTCAAAATCAAGCAGGTAATGTTGACCTAGATGAACTGCTTAGAAATATCTTTGGTGGTGGTGCAGGATTTGGTGGTGGATTTGGTAGTTCAGCTCATGGTGGAGGTGCCGTTGACCTTGACCAAAGAACTACAATTACTATTCCTTTTGCAGTTTCAGTATTGGGTGGAAAACATCATGTCTCTATTAATGGTGAAAGTTTTGATATTAAAATACCAGCAGGTATTAAGAGTGGCGAGACCTTAAGGGTTCGAGGTAAAGGTAATGTCGGTATGGGTGGACAACGAGGAGATTTACTTATAAAAGTAGAGGTAGCTCCTTCACCTACATTTGAGAGAAAAGGTGATGACCTTTATGCCACTATGGATGTACCATTAAAAGAGGCACTCTTTGGAGGAAAAGTTACTTTCGAGAGTCCTATTCATGGAGAGATTACCATTAAAGTACCTCAAAATACTAAAAATGGACAAAAATTCAGAGTTAGAGGAAAAGGTGTTATTAATAGAAAAACAGCACTTCATGGAAATCTTTACTTAACTGCAAATATAATATTGCCTAAGGTAGAAGAGTTAGATGAAGAGTTAGTAAAGATGTTGAAAGAGAAACTTCCATCTGGAGATACCAATACAAAGGAGTAAACAATGCATAGTTATGATGAACCAGTTTATCTTATATCGGTAGTAGCAAGTATTTTAGATATACATCCGCAAACACTAAGACAGTATGAAAAAGAGGGTTTAATAGAGCCTTCAAGAACACAAGGACGTATGCGACTATACTCTCAAAGAGATATTGACAAAATTAAATTTGTATTACAATTAACACGTAAAATGGGTATTAATCTTGCAGGAGTAGATGTTATCTTGAAACTAAAAGAGCAGATGGATATCATGAGCAACGAGATTAAAGAGTTACGTGAAGAGTTAAGTAAGGTTAATAAGAATGGTTTAGTTCCTACTCATAAAGCCGTTGTAACAACAGGAAATTATGATATTGTAATTTTTAAAGATTAAATAGGGTCGATTTTCGACCGCTATTTAGTTACAAGAAGTAAAATAAACCCTCCCCGATTAACATAAACTCGTTTTGTTCTTCCCTTATAGAGGTTAAATGCCTCTTGCGCATCTTTAAGATTTTCTATCTTTCTATCTTCAATCTGAATGAGTATATCTCCAGCCATAAAACCACTCATATCTGCTTGGCTACGCTCTAAGACACCCTCTATAAAGACCCCTTTTGTACCTTGAGGAATATTGAACTCTCTTTTAGTCTTGTCTGTCAACTCACTAAGTCTTAGTCCATCAGTTTCAATATATTTTCCAGAGAGTGTTCTTTGCCCATTTAGGTTATTGAGTGTAAGTGTTTTGGTTAACTCTTTTTTATCTCTTTCTATGCCAACAGTAATAACATCATTAGGGTTTAATGAGGTGATAAGACGTTGTAGTTCACTTGGATTTTTGACAGCTATCCCATTAACTGAGAATATTAAATCACCACGTTGTAGTTGAGCTTTTTGTGCAGGAGAACCCTCTTGTACATCGGTAACAATAGCACCATTTTGTCGCACATAAAGCTTTTTTAGTGGTCCAGTTATTTTAGAGATATTTACTCCCATATATCCACGATTTACTTTACCATCTTTTATTAGTTTTGAGACAACATTTCTAACCATGTCTATAGGAATACTAAAACCAATTCCATGATTACCCCCTGTTTCAGAGATAATCGCAGCATTAATACCAATTAAAGCTCCACGAGAGTCAATTAAAGCTCCCCCAGAGTTTCCAGGGTTAATCGAAGCATCAGTCTGAATATAGTGTTCATATTTATTAATACCCACATGGTCTTTATTGAGTGCAGAGATAATACCTTGTGTTACAGTTTGCCCAACACCAAAAGGGTTTCCAATAGCAAAAACAACATCACCTAATTCTAAATCTTCTATATGACCTAATTTAATAGCTTCTAAATCTTTTGCATCAATTTTAATAACAGCTAAATCACTATCTTTATCTGCTCCAATTACTTTTGCTGTATAGACCTTGTCTGAGCCATTAATAGTTACTGAAATCTCATCAGCTTCTGCAATAACATGATTGTTGGTTACAATATATCCATCTTTTGAGACAATTACTCCAGAACCTAAAGCATTGTCACGTTTTTGTGGTGTCTGTTGAGGAAGATTTCGGTGTCCAAAAAACTCTTGAAAGAATGGGTCATTGTAGAGTCTATTGTTTTGTTGATTAGCGACAATGGTTTTTGTAGCAATATTTACTACTGATTTCATAGCATCTTTAATTGTACTATTAAAAGATAAAATTTCGTTTTTACCATTAGGAAGTCGATGTTTTGGATTTTTAGGAGCATTTTTAAACTCAATCGTATTAGCTAAAAGAGAAGCTGAAAGAAGAGTTGAGAGTAATAAAATTTTATACATTAGATATGCCTTTTCAATTTTGGTTTACTGAAAGGGCTATTAATAAAGTTGACAAAGTAAAAGGAGGGAGAAAAGGAGGGTATGCTAACTCTATTAATAGTTTTAGTATCTAAAAAGAACAAAGGAGGAAAAACTTTTTAGATACGTCTTTCATAAAATTAATTATAAGATAATTTGATAAACAGATAGACAACAAAAGGTTAATATATTATTAATAGCTTAAGTTAGTTAGCTATATGATAAAGCTTGAGAGCATGTTCTAAATCTTCAATAGTATCTATACCAAAGCTTTTTGTCTCAACTTTAACCATTGCAATTTGATAGTCATGATATAACGCACGTAACTGTTCTAACTTCTCAATCTCTTCAAGAGGAGCAGGTTCTAAGTTACAAAAGGTCTCTAATGATTTTTTAGTAAAACCATAGATACCTAAATGTCCTTTATAGTCATTAAAATGGTGGTCACGAGGATGAGGGATTTTCGAGCGTGAGAAGTAGAGGGCTAGTTCATTGTTACTTGTAACTACCTTGACAATATTTGGATCATCAGCTTCAGGATTAGTTATCATTTTATAACAAGAATTCATTATAATAGATTTGTTTTTCTTATTTTTTACAGTTAAGTCAAAAATAGCTTTTACCACCTTCTCTTCTATAAAAGGTTCATCTCCTTGAACATTAATAATGACTTCATCGTCAGAGAGTCCAAGTTTTTTTGTGGCTTCAAAAACTCTATCGGTTCCAGAGTTGTGAGTAGATGAGGTTATAATAGCTTCTATATTATATTTTTTTGCAATCTCTACAACCTCTTGTGAATCAGTAGCAATAGCAACGCTATCAATATTACTAACAGCCTGAGCCGTTCTAATAACCATTGGTGTCCCTCCTATATCTGCTAAAACTTTATTAGGAAAACGAGAAGAACCAATACGTGCAGGAATAACAATCATCTATGACTCACTTTAAATTTTTTGAGCTATTCTATCATATATCAATTGTTTAAATCGTTAAAAACGATTTAGGTTATTAAAATTTTAATAAATAATTCATAAAAATGATATTTTTTAATATTGTTCATGTATAATATATTATATTTATTAATCAAAGGAACAATATTATGAAAAAAATTATTTTACTTTCGACAATGGCTTCGTCACTATTGTTGGCAACAAATGGAGACAATCTTATTGGTGTTGGGACAAAGTCTAGAGGTATGGGTGGAGCAGGTATTGCAGTGAGTCATTGTGCTGAATCAACGCTAAGTAACCCTGCATTAATTACTTGTACAAAAGGTACTTCAATCTCTTTTGGTGGTACTATATTTATGCCTGATATGTCTGCAAAGATGGGACAAGCTTCTTCTCATAATAGTGATGCAGATATGAATATTATTCCAGGTGTTGCTATCTCTCATAAACTTAATGAAAATTGGTATGTAGGTATTGGTATGTGGGGAACAGCAGGAATGGGGGTAGATTATCGTGATGCAAAACAGACCCCAACAGATTCAGGCAATATGCATATGGTAAGTAATTTACAATTAATGCAGTTTGCTCCATCTATTGCTTATAGTACAGGTACATTTGGTGTGGCAGTAACACCTGTTATTCAATATGGTGCATTGGACATAAACTATCAAGGTTTTGATGGTAAAAATATTGGAGATGGTGTTGCACAAGATTTAGGTTATGGTGTTAACTTGGGGAGTTATTATGATTTTTCAAATGGTGTAACCTTAGGTGCTGTTTATAAATCGAAAATTGATATGGAGTATAAAAATCAACTCTCAACTGCAACTCAACCTTTTGTAGATTTTGGTATTTTTCCTCAAGCAATGGGAAATCACCTAGAACAACCTGCCCAACTTGGTGTAGGTATTGGGTATGAAGTCGATAAACATACCTTAGCTTTTGATTATAAACAAATTAAATGGTCAGATGCAAAAGGCTATAAAGACTTTGGTTGGGAAAATCAAGATGTGTACGCTTTAGGTTACCAGTACAAAGAGGATAAATGGAGATTGAGATTAGGATATAATTATGCTAAACAACCTATTGGTGAAGCACCTAGTGGACCTGCTGTAATTCCTGCAGGAAGCTATGCACAAGCAGGAGGAAATGCTTTAAATCTTTTCAATCTTTTAGGTTTCCCTGCTACATCTGAAAAGCACTATACTTTAGGTGGTGGCTATGAGTTTTCAGATAACTTTTATGTAGATATGGCTTATGTTTATGCACCTAAGACTACTACTACAATGAAGACAATTGTTGGTCTAAATCCTGAAAATGGAGAGATGTATACAGGAGACTCAAGTGTTGACCACTCTGAATCTAGTCTCTCTTTCCAACTCTCTTATAGATTCTTTTAATTAAAAAAATCTTAAATTATCATAGACTTTGTCTATGATAATTCTATTCATTAAACTCTTTAACCCTCTATCTATTATTACTTTATAATGTTATAATTCCTCTTTATTTTAGGAGCTTTATAGATGGAAATTATATTAGTTTTAGTTGGTATTTTAGTCGGGACACTCTCAGGTTTTTTTGGCATTGGTGGAGGAATGATTCTTATCCCTATACTTATGCTACTTGGCATTGACATCAAAACAGCCATAGGTATCTCCATTGTTCAGATGGTCTTCTCTTCATTTTATGGCTCCTATCTCAATCATAAAAAAGGTTCACTTATTTTAGGTGAAGGAGTTTGGGTTGGAGTAGGTGGTTTTGTTGGAGGAGCTATAGGTGCTTACGCCTCTGATTTAGTACCAGAGAGAATTTTACAGTATCTCTTTTTAGGGCTTCTCTTTTTTGCTCTATATCGACTCTTCTCTTCAAAAGTTTCAGATAGTGGAGAAGTGAAAACATTGAGTTCTGTAGTACTTTTTATAGTGGGTTTTATTATAGGTATTTTTGCTATCTCATTGGGAGTAGGAGGTTCTATTTTATTAACACCTATTTTAGCAGGTTTTTTACACTATCCTATTAAAAAAGCTGTCTCGGCAGGACTCTTTTTTGTTGCCTTTTCATCAGTTGCAGGTCTATTTATGAAACTCTCTACAGGAACTATTGACTTAGAAAAGGGATTCTATGTTGCTTTTGCTTCATTACTAGGGGTATTTATGGGTATTTGGCTTAAAGAGAAAGTCTCCTCAAAACAACATAAACTCTACCTACTCATTATGTACGCAGTAGCACTCTTAATTTTAATCAAAAAAATGTTTCTAGGATAATACAATAGATATGAAAAATCAAAAAATCAAGGTCTTTGGGGCAAAAGAGAATAACTTAAAAAATATAGATTTAACCATACCTAAAAATCAACTAGTAGTCATTACAGGTATCTCAGGGAGTGGAAAGTCAACTTTGGCTTTCTCTACACTTTATGCAGAGGGACAACGACGCTATATTGAATCTCTCTCCTCTTATGCACGTCAATTTTTAGGGCGTGTGGGAAAACCAGATGTAGAAAAAATAGAGGGGTTAACCCCTGCCATTGCTATTGACCAAAAGACTACCTCTAAAAACCCTCGCTCAACGGTGGGAACCATTACAGAGATTTATGACTACTTACGTCTTCTTTTTGCACGAGTAGGAAAACAGCACTGTCATAAGTGTGGTAAGCCTATCTCTTCTATGTCAGCTGCTGATATTATTGAAGAGGTTTTAAGGTTACCCAATGGTGCAAAGTTGGTGATTATGGCTCCTTTGGTCAAAGAGAAAAAGGGAACCTTTGCCGACATGATAGAGTCACTCCGTCATAAAGGGTATGTTCGTGCCATGATAGATGGGGTCATGGTGAGACTTGATGAAGAGATTGAGCTTAGTAAGACTAAAAAACATACGATAAAAGTAGTTATTGACCGTGTTGTCATTAAAGAGGAGAGCCGAGACAGAATAGGGCAAGATGTTGAGAAAGCTCTAAAAGAGGCGTATGGAGAGGTAGAAGTTGAGGTTTTAAACTTTGAAGAGTTTCCCCAACTTGACCGACAGCATATTCACTTTTCGGAACACTTAGCCTGTTTTGACTGTAAACTCTCATTTGAGCCTTTGGAGCCTGTAAGTTTCTCCTTTAACTCTCCAAAAGGTGCTTGTCCTACCTGTGATGGGTTGGGAATTCGTTATGTTATTGACCTTACTAAAGTGATTGACACAGCACTAAGTATTGAAAAGGGTGCAGTTAAGATTATGTATGGGTTTAACAAGAGCTACTATACCAAGTTTTTAAATGCTTACTGTGAGCAGAATGATATTCCTATTGATGTACCTTATGAGGAGCTTGAAGAGTATCAAAAAAAATCTATTTTGTATGGTGGTGGAGCCAATGTAACTTTTACATGGAAACGCCATAAACTTAACCGAGAGTGGCCAGGGGTCGTAAAGTTTGCACACGATATGTTCTCCGATGAGAAAGATATGTCGGAGTATATGACAGAAAAAGCGTGTGACCGATGTAATGGTCACCGTCTGCGTCCTCGCTCTTTGGCTGTCAAGATTGAGGGAAAAAATATTGCTGATATTATAGATATGCCTATTGAAAAAACCTATGAGTACTTTGCCAATGAAGAGAACTTCTCTCACCTAACTCCACAGCAACAACTCATTGCAGAATCGGTATTAAAAGAGATAAAAGAGCGTCTCTTTTTTCTATATGATGTAGGTTTAACTTACTTAACGTTAAGTCGTGATGCACGAACCATATCTGGTGGAGAGGCTCAACGTATACGTATTGCTTCGCAGATTGGTTCAGGGCTTACAGGGGTGATGTATGTGTTGGATGAGCCAAGTATTGGATTGCATGAACGCGATACCATGAAGCTTATAAGAACGCTACGTTCACTGCAAGAGAAAGGGAACACTGTTATTGTTGTAGAGCATGATAAAGAGACCATTATGTCGGCTGATTATGTGATAGATATTGGTCCTGGAGCAGGAAAGTATGGTGGGGAAGTTGTCTTTGCTGGAACAGGTAAAAAGATGATGAGAGCTAAGACCTTAACCGCTAAATATCTCTTTGGAGCAAAAAAGATTGCCTACCCTCATGACAAACCTCAAGAGGAGTGGATAGAGATTAAAAATGTGACGCTTAATAATATCTCAAATATCTCTGCAAAAATTCCTCTAAAAAACTTTGTTTGCATTACGGGGGTTAGTGGTAGTGGTAAGAGTTCACTTATTTTACAGACACTTCTACCCGTGGCAAAAGAGGTTTTAAATCATGCTCGAAAGGTCAATAAGGTTGATGGTGTTGAGATAACAGGCTTAGAGAAAGTCGATAAGGTTATATCACTAGACCAAAGTCCTATTGGGCGAACGCCTCGCTCAAACCCTGCGACCTATACGGGTATTATGGATGAGATTCGTAAACTTTTCGCAAAGACAAAAGAGGCAGAGTTAAGAGGGTATAAAATAGGGCGTTTCTCTTTCAATGTCAAAGGTGGGCGTTGTGAAAACTGTTCTGGTGATGGGCAGATTAAGATAGAGATGCACTTTTTACCTGATGTTCTAGTTGAGTGTGACACTTGTCATGGTACACGTTACAATGCTCAAACATTAGAGATTTTATATAAAGGCAAATCAATTGCCGATGTATTGGCAATGTCGGTTACCGAAGCGATGGAGTTTTTCAAAGCTGTTCCCTCTATTGCTATTAAACTTAAGACACTTATGGATGTTGGTCTAGACTACATTACTCTTGGGCAAAATGCGACAACCCTCTCAGGTGGTGAAGCACAACGGATTAAATTAAGTAAAGAGTTAAGCCGTAAAGATACGGGGAAAACACTCTATATTTTAGATGAACCAACTACAGGACTTCACTTTGCAGATGTTGACAGACTAACAGGGGTCTTACACCATTTAGTAGAGTTAGGAAACTCTGTTGTAGTCATAGAACATAACTTAGATATGATTAAAAATGCAGACTACATCATAGACATGGGTCCAGAGGGTGGTAACAAAGGGGGGCAAATTGTAGCGACTGGTACTCCTGAAGAGTTGGCTGCGACTCATGAAGAGACAGGCTCTTATACAGGGAAATATTTGGTTAATGAGTTAGATGATGCACATCTTTAGATAAAGAGGCTATAGAGCCTCTTCATCCTCTTCACCTGTTCTAATTCTAATAACATTAGAGATGTCTGAAACAAATATTTTTCCATCACCAATTTTCCCTGTAAGGGCATGTTCTTTTATAATATCTACAGTACTCTGTGCATACTCATCATTGCTAACAACAATGTCTATTTTAACTTTTGGAATAAACTCAACAACATACTCAGCTCCTCTATAGAGTTCTGTATGTCCTTGTTGTCGTCCATAACCTTTGACTTCTGAAACAGTCATTCCCTCAATTCCTGCTTCTACT
>JALVEV010000031.1 GCA_027030605.1 Campylobacteraceae bacterium
GGTACATATTTAGAGATTTATACCATTGAAGAAGAGAGCCTGAATTATGCCTCTATTATCTACTTAGATGCAACAAAAATAGTTGATATAGTAGGAGATACCCTCTACACTTACAATCAAGAAGTACTTGACAGTTCTGAATTTAACTCTATATCACTTGTTGATGTGAGTGATATAGAAAATCCTTTTATTCAAAAAACTACTCCTTTTCATCTAGTTTCAACTGCTATTGAGGGAACAGTTTTATTTAATGACAATATTCCATTAAGCATAAAAGATGGTTACTTTAACACCCATAATCAGCTAATTGACTTAAAAAGTTTTCTTGCTTCTGCTCAATATACAGATGGTGAAGAGGGTATAGACTATAGCCTGTTTGAGAAGCTAGAGTAACCTCTAAAATCTATAGGAAACCCCTGCTCTAAATGATAATGTCTTTTCATTTAGAGTGGCACTTTCTAAGAGACTATTTTGAGACCTTGAACGAACCTCAAGATTTCCAAAATCGAACCTATAAAAGTCTCCACTAATTTTAAAAATAAGGTTTTTGTTATACTCATAACTGTATCCTGTCCCTAACTTAAAGCCTACTGCTGTTGAACTATCATCAATATAGGTATCATCAAGCTTACTATTAACGCTTTCAGAAATCTTTACCGTCGCATTACTATAGGCTAACCCTGAACTTAACCACACATGATGTTTTTCAGCAAATTTTTTGTTAAAGGTTAAAGCAAAAGCTAAGCCATCTGTTTGGTATTGAAAATCTGTATTGTAATCTATAAAAGAGAGATAACTGTCACTTGCATCTAACTTAGAGTGTCTAAGAACCATATTAAAGTCAAGTAAACTACTCAAATGATAAGTAGCATAAAGTGATAAATCTATTCTCGCTATAGTCGCTTCATCATTGAGTCGGTTACCTACCTCACTAATGTTAACATTTGATTCTATCTCTTGTATAAGCGATTTTACATTAGCCCCATATAGCCACCTTCCATAAGATGAAGAAGCTCCAATAGATAACTCTAAAACATCATAATCAATTGCACGGTCAAGCTCTGTTGAGACAACATCAATTTGATAATTTGTATAACCTAAGTCTACACTTAACCCTTTGGCTTCAGTAGGCAAGGCTTTTGGGTTTTTATATACCCTATTTTCATTTTCATCTACATAGGTAACAACTGTTTGAGCCATTAGATATAAGCTACTAAGAGTTAACAAAACTAATTTTTTCACTTCTACCCTCCTCTCTAAAAGGCTGCATTAACTGAAACTTCTCCTCGCTTAGGTTGAAGCCAAAGATTTTTCTCTAAGCTACTCTCTTCTAAATTAATCTGTTTCCCTTTTAACTCTTTAATTAAATCACTCCGAACACGTTTAAAAACAACTTCAATAGGAATCTCTTCATCTGCTAAGTGGTTAATTAGGGCTTTAGCATAGGGACTATGTAATGGGTCATTAACTCCCCTATCATACGCTTTTTGATTGTGCATTGTTGCATAAGAGATTAAAGTAGAGGGAGGAAAAGTAGAGCTATAGTTATTGTCCAACAATATATTTGGTTTTAGTACATTGCCCTCATCGAAAATAACTTCTCGCCAGTTTGCTCCCCTACTTACTAACGCCTCATTATCACTTTTTTGATAATTTCTACAAGCATCTATAGCAACAATATTATATCGAGCATTACTTTTTATAAAAGTCTCATATAGCCTATATAAGCTAACTAAACTTACATTACCCTCCTCCTCTATCATTGCTAGATATGCCTCTGAGCTATTACGTTGAAGCGTATTCGCATGTCCTGCAAAATAGAAAAAAACTATTGTATTGTTGTCAATTTTTAATCTAAACTCTTTGAGTAACCTATTAAAGTTTTTATACCCTACATTTAATGCCAATGTAGTATCAAACCCTAAATCTTCTAATACATCTTTCATCGCTTCTGCATCATTAATTGGATTTTTTAATTTTTTTAAAACTTTATAATCTTTATTACCTATGACCAATGCAACTCTTTTTAAAGGCTTAATAATCACACTATCTTTATTACTTTTAATAGCACACCCCATAAATAAAAAAAATATTAGAAAAATAGTTAATCGCATTGTTGTAAATCTCCACAATTTTTAGATAAGATTGTTACTTACTATAACTTTAACATATATAAAATTTAACTAAGGAGTATTTAATGAAAACAACTTTACTTTTAATTATAACCTATTCTTTTTTACTACTTGGGTGTGTACATAACAGAGAAAACATTACTCAAAACTCCTCCAATATATATTTAAGTGAAAAGAGTAAAGAGCCAGGAGGGAATCCTGAAGTTTTTAACTTACATACTTGTCTTATTCAAAAAGATACTATTCAACAAAAGAGTTGTATTAAAAACAATTTTGGCAATAAAAACATGAAGATTTATCTAGCAAAAAATCTACTTTCATCTCCAGTTTACCAAAGAGGAGATTCGCAAGAGATACGTATATTTAACCTTAAAGGGAAAGATGAATTTGTACTCCATTTAAACCTAAAACCAAATATAGGAAAGATTACAACTAATATTGAAAATGCTAAAATCTACCAACGAGATAATAAGATAACTATTCTTATGAAAACTAAAGATATATTTAAAAATATTATACTTTACAATGAGAAAAAAGAGGTTCTAATTAAATATATGGTTGAGAAATAATCTACTTACCCTTAAATTGAGAAGAGTCACCTCTTCTCAAATCTCCCTCTATGAAACAATTCGATATAATCGCGAAAAATTTTAAGGAATACTTTTCTCGCTCCCATCGCTCTTGCGTGGGAGTGTATATGAAAGATTAAGATGAAATAAAAACTCTCGTATGCGTTCCCACCGAGGACAGATGGGAACGAGTGAGTGAAAGTATACCAATTAGAGGAAGTAATAGTGAGAACACATTATTGTGCTGATGTAACTGAAACAAATATTGGAGAGACGGTCACCGTATCTGGTTGGGTGTCAAGTCGTCGTGACCATGGGGGGTTAATCTTTATTGACCTAAGAGATAAAGATGAAGTAGTACAAGTGGTTTGTGACCCTGCTGACAATGCAGAGGCTCATAAACTAGCAGAAGAGGTAAGAGACCAATTTGTCCTTATTGTGACAGGTAAAGTACGTGCAAGAGGGGAAGGGCTAGAGAACCCTAAACTCAAAACTGGTAAAATTGAGATTGTTGCAGATAAACTAATTATAGAAAACCGTTCTCTCCCAATGCCATTTGAGCTTGGAGATGAGAAAGTTAACGAAGAGATTAAACTAAAATATAGATATTTAGAGCTTAGAACTCAAAAATCTTACGACATCTTTAAACTCCGTTCAAAAGCAACCATTGCAACGCGTAATACCCTTGATGAGTTAGGTTTTTTAGAGGTAGAGACTCCAATTATTACAAAGTCTACTCCAGAGGGGGCAAGGGACTACCTTGTACCAAGCCGTGTTCATGGTGGTGAGTTTTATGCTCTTCCTCAATCTCCACAGCTCTTTAAACAGCTTCTTATGGTGGGTGGTTTTGACCGTTACTTCCAAATTGCAAAATGTTTTAGAGATGAAGACCTAAGAGCCGATAGACAGCCTGAGTTTACACAGATAGATGTTGAGATGTCTTTTTGTAACCAAGAGGATGTTATTGGTGTTGCTGAAAAACTGATTCATAATATTTTTGATAAGTGTGGTTTTGAGATTCCGACTAAGTTTAGACGTATGGACTATATGGAAGCAATGGAGAAGTATGGTACAGACAAACCTGACATGCGTTATGACCTTGCCATGGTTGATGTCATTGACATCTTTGCACGTTGTGACAATGAGATTTTCTCAAACATTGCCAAAGATACAAAAGCCAATAGAATCAAAGCCCTTAAAGTACCAAAAGGTGACGAGATTTTTTCAAAACGTCAAATGAAAGGTTTTGAGGACTACGTTCGTAAATTTGGAGCTTCTGGTCTAGGGTACTTCCAAATGAAAGAGGATGGTCTTAAAGGTCCACTTACCAAGTTCTTTACAGATGAAGATATTCAAGCAATTATTGAGAGATGTGAACTTGGAGTGGGTGATGCTGTCTTCTTTGGTGCAGGAAACAGAAAACTTGTTTGGGACTATATGGGACGCTTTAGAATCTACCTTGCAGAGATAATGGAGATTATTCCAGAAGATAAGTTTGAGTTCTTATGGGTTATGAACTTCCCAATGTTTGAAGTTGAAGATGGAAAGACAAAAGCGATGCACCACGCCTTTACCATGCCAGAGACAGATGAAAACGGTAAGCTTGTCTATGATGATATTGAAGATTTAAAATCTGTTGCGTATGACATTGTTCTTAATGGTACAGAGCTTGGTGGTGGCTCAATTCGTATCCATAAAGAGGATTTACAAAAAGAGATTTTTAAACTTATGGGAATTTCAGATGAAGAGGCTCAAGAGAAGTTTGGTTTCTTGTTAGAAGCCTTTAAATATGGGGCTCCTCCACATGGTGGTTTTGCTTTAGGGCTTGACCGACTTATTATGCTTATGACAGGGGCTAGTAGTATTAGAGATGTTATTGCCTTCCCTAAAACACAAAAAGCACAATGTCTCTTAACACAAGCACCAAGCCCAGTTGAGCCAGAACAGCTCAATGAGCTTAGTCTAAGAGTTCGAAAACAGATAGACGCGTAGGTTCGGTAACACCGAACATTTAAAATTGTACAATATCCTAACGTTCGGTGCTACCGAACCTACGGATGCAAACAGATAAACAAAATAAAAGGAAAAACATGAAAAAACTCTTTCTAATCATCGGGGCCCCAGGTTCAGGTAAAACAACAGATGCAAGTATTATTGCCCAGAAAAATGAGAACATTGTTCACTACTCAACAGGAGATATGCTACGTGAAGAGGTAGCTTCAGGTTCAGAGCTGGGTCAAACTATTGAGAGCTATATCTCTAAAGGTGCTTTGGTTCCTCTTGATATTATTATTAACACGATTGTCTCTGCTATCAAAAATGCACCTGTAGATAACATTTTAATTGATGGTTACCCTCGTTCAGT
>JALVEV010000032.1 GCA_027030605.1 Campylobacteraceae bacterium
CTAAAAGTCGGGTTACTAAGTCTATCTTTCCCTCTTTTAAATAGCTTTTTATGGTTCGAGAGTGTACGGAAATATCATCTACTTTTACCTCATCTACCACAACTACCTCTCCATGAAAAAGCTCTTTTAACAAGGCTCTATTTCCCTCTTTTTTATGACCAAACTCAAAGTCATATCCAACTACAATAGTCTCTAGCTGAGGGAAATCTGTACAGAGTTTTTCAACAAATGCTTTAGCTGACAGTTTATAGATTTTTTCAAAATGGTAGAAAAAACAAGGTTTTTCAATATAGTTACTTCGTCTATATCCTGGGGTCAAGTAGCCACCATTTCGCTCTATGACCACTAGAGCTTCAGCTTGGTCAATTAACGCTTGATGTCCTACATGAATGCCATCAAATGAGCCGATAGTAATGGATTTAATCTTATTGCTTAACTGCATGATTTCCTAAAATAGTATACATACTCTATATTTCCTAATTTACCTGTAAGTTTAGAGGTTGTCTTATAGACCAACTCCCACCTTAACTCTCTAGCTTTAGCTTCAAATCTCTCTTTAGCCTCTAAAATGGCCTTTTCATCCACAACCACACCTCTACTGTCACGTTTTACATTTCGCCCCACTTCAAACTGTGGCTTAAAGAGCAAAATCATCTCACTCTTAGAGAGTCTATCTACTGCTTCCACTATCTGCAAAATAGAGATAAATGAGACATCACAAGTTAATAAATCAAAAGGTTCAGTTGGCTTAAATAGGCGAACATCGGTCTCTTCAAAGATAGATACTCTACTATTTTCTCGCAATGAGTGGTGAAGCTGATTTCTGCCCACATCTACACACGCTACAGACTCTACACCATTTTCAAGAAGTATCTGTACAAAACCACCTGTACTTGAACCCACATCAACTGCTCGTCTCCCCTCTAAATCTAAAGGGTACTCCTCTAAAAAAAGCTCTAACTTCTTGGCTGCACGACTCACATAAAACTTCTCTTGGTCAATATCAATGTTTGAACTCTCATCACACTTCATTGACGCTTTAGCCACTTGACCATTGACAAATACTTTACCACGTTTAATCGCATCTAACGCACGGTTACGACTCTCAAAGTAACCCTTTTCGACTAAGTATCTGTCTAATCTCATCTTGCCCTCAATTTTTTTTAGGAATTGTAACATATTTGCTATAATGTACAATATTTTTAAATAAAGGAAACAGATGAAATTTGATAATGTAAGTGTAGAGGTAGAGGGAAATAGCTATTTTGATGGAGCAGTAACAAGTAGAACCATTAACTTCCCTGATGGAAGTAGAAAAACTTTAGGTTTTATGAGTGCTGGAGAGTATGAGTTTGGAACAGACCAAGCTGAACTTATGGAGATTACATCTGGTGAACTTGAGTATAAATTAGCTGATTCAGAGGAGTGGGTTAGTGTAAAAGGTGGAGAGAGCTTTAATGTACCTGCTAACTCAAAATTTCAAGTTAAAGCTAAAACTATGGTTGATTACTGCTGTTCATACCTCTAAAAAGAGATGTTCCTATTGGGAGCATTCTCTACCTAATCTTACTTTTTATTTCAAATAACTCCACTCTTATGCTATAATATTTGTAAATTCAAAATAATTAGGAGGACAATTATGAATTTCAACTTCACTGCTGAAACTATTTTACTTATTTTAGGAGGTGTTGCTTTTGGGGCTTTTCTTATGTACTTAAAATCTCTTCTAACCATTAGAAAGTATAAAAAAGAACTCAATGACTACAAAGCTCACTTAGAGCGACAGATGAAGATTACCGATGCAGGAAATGCAACTTTAGTTAAAGAGTTAGAGACACTAAAGAAAGAGAATGAAAACTTAAGAATTTCAGTTAAAACATTAGGTCAAAAGCCTGGTCGTGCAGAGCTTAGACTCTTAAATATCTATGACTCAGCTCTTAGAAAAATGATGTCACAAGCCCCTGGGTTCTCTTCGGCGTGGGAAATCTCTTTGCAGGAGGCAGAGCGTGAGTATGAGGCTAACGAGACAGGATTAAAAAGTATTGTCAGTAAAGTATTTGGTTCAAGTCCAACTTCTACAACTGAAACAACAACTGTTCAACGATTAGAACACAAAAATTAACATAAACCCTTTACAAAACTTCTTTTTTGATTTATAATAGAAAAAAAATGAAAAAGGAGTTTTCATGTTTCGGTCTTTTCTATCTTTCACGCTCTTACTACTTTTTACAGCATGTAACCCTAACTCTTCTATTCTTATTTCACAGCCACCTATCAAAAAGGTATTAGATGAAGATACAATTGTTCGGATACCCATCCCTTTTAAAGAGAGTGGATACTCTCACATTACTACCAAACTCTACACTTCCCAAAAAGATTTCACAACATTTCTTGAAAAAGTAAAACAACAAAGATATTGGCAAGAGAGAGCAAAAACAAATTTTATTAGCTCTTTAAAAATCAACCCTATTGATTTTACAAAATACAACCTGCTTATCTATACAATAAAAGAGAATTCAGGCTCTACAAAACTTACAATAGACCCACCAAAAGGTGACAATGCTCATGTAGAGATTAATATTAACAGAGAGACAGCGAATGAAATTGGTACAGCCGATATGGCATATTATGCTCTTGCCTATAAAATTAAAAAGAGTGTTATTGACATTACTTTTGATAATGGTGTAAAAAAAGAGATTATCCTAAACAATAACATTCAACTAGGTTCTGATGGTAAAGTACCCAAAGAGTGTTTAGCATGGTATGATGGTTGCAATGACTGTATGCGAAAAGCTCAAGAGGTTGTCTGTACTGAACGTTACTGTGTGCATCACGATAAGTTCAGATGTACAAAATGGAAAAATTAATAACAGTTTACTATTTTCTTTAACTAAAATAAGTATAATAGAGTAATCTATTAAAGGGAAATAGTAATCATGAAGAGTTCTAAAACACTTTTACCAATAGTTACTCTGCTTCTTTTTACTGGTTGTATTCAACCATCTATCAATCAGAGTAGTAATTATAATAACCCATCGGGGACACAAACACTTACCTTTTCAACCAATGAACATAACTTTATGCACTCTTTGAGCAACATTACAACTGCTCAAGAGCGTAATAACTATATGGATGAGTTTCTACTTAAATCTGATATCCAGTGTGCTAACTTTCTAAACCAACCTCTACAAAAAACTGATGATACAACTAAAAATGACTCACTATATATAAATATTGCCGAAGGTGTAAGTAGCCTCTTTGGTCTTGGATATATTACTAGTACAGCTAAAGCTGTCTTTGGTGGAAACAGTGAAACCTCTAATGAAGAGAAAAAAGCTTATGCTAACGCTCTCTCTCCTGAAATAAGAAAGGGTGTAGAGATTGCTCGTACAAGGTTTGCCAAAGAGATGAGAAAAAAACAAACATTGCCATTAGATAAATACTCTATAGAGAATCTCAAAGAGGATACACTAAAATATGATAAACAGTGTAATCTTGAGTATGGGCTTATTGAGATTAACCGTGCATTAAAAGAGATGCAATCTCAAATGAACAGAAGTGCTATAACAAAAGAAGAGCCTACTCCTACCCTTGACCCACAAGTTATTAAAGATAAAGTGACTCAAGCAACACAAGAGGTCAAAGAGAAGCAAGAGAATCAAAAACAAGAGAATAATCAAACAACTATATTAAGTATCTAAAGCCTCCAATACAGCTAGTGCTTGTCGATGCTCCTTAACATCATGACAACGCACAATAGAGGCTCCATTCTCCACAGCTCGTGTATGAATAACAATAGTTCCTGCCAATCGCTCCTGCGTTGGGGTAGGAATGACTTTGTCTATCATAGACTTTCGACTAGCCCCCACCAACACCTCACACCCAAACTTCTTAAAGTGACCCATATTTTTTATAAGCGTTAAGTTATGCTCTAGAGTCTTTCCAAACCCTATGCCTACGTCTAAAATAATATCTTCACGCTTCATTCCCAACGCTTCACACTTTGCTATTCTCTCCTCAAAAAACTCTGAAACCTCTACCATGACATCCTCATAACTTGGGTTTTGTTGCATCGTTTGTGGTGTTCCTTGCATATGCATAATACACAACTTAGCCCCATACTCCACAGCTAACTTCACTACCTCATCATTAGAAGCCCCTGTAATGTCATTGACCAAATTAAAGCTTGACTTTAAAGCATACTCAATAACCGATGGAGTGTAAGAATCTACCGAAAAAGAGACCTTTTCATAGAGCTTTTTACTCTTTATTGCATCACAAATAGGCTTTATTCGCTCCAACTCAATCTCATCTGAAACCACATCAGCATTAGGACGAGAAGAGACAGCCCCTATGTCAATTATATTTGCCCCCTGCTTTATCATCTGCTCTATCTTCTCAACAGCATCACCATCTCTAAAACGAGACCCCTCAAAAAAACTGTCATCATTGGCATTTATTATTCCCATTATCTTAACAGGGTACTCTTTGACCTTTAAAAACTCCTGCAACTCCAAAGCCAAAGCCTTTAGTCCAAAAGGTTGAGCCAACTCCTTTTTAGAGAGTATCTCAATATGTTTACGTGTCCCCACAAGCAGACAATCATAGCTCTCTTTCTCACAAGTTATCACCCCAGAAGGAGTAGCCAACTCAGCCCCAATACTTAGAGCATCTTGTTTTAAGATATTAACAGCAGAAGTCTTTAAATCTTTTATCTGAAAGTAAAGTAGCTCCATCTTCTTTGCCATAATAGGCACACCACCACCGTGGACTTTTAGGTTTTTTAGGAACTCTTTTTTGTTTTTTATTTTGTTTAGTTGGTAGATTTTCATAATAACCTCAATTTATATTTGTAGTTAAATAAAATTGGCACAAAATAAAAATCAGTAGGGTGTAGTCCCCTGACTACACCGATAAAACCAAATGGGCATATATTTATCATTTCTAGTTTCCATATTAGAGACAGATATTTTAGGATGTTTTTCACTAAAAGCTTGATTTATTAAATCTACACCATCTGATTCTAAATTAGATTTTTCTCTTATTATATCTCTTAAATAAGCAATTGCATTTAATATCGCTGTAGTATAATCTTCACTTAGATAACTCTTTTTGATACTTTCCCATAACTCTTCTTGTAATTGTTTAGATATATCCATGTATCTATTCCCTTTTTAACTAAAGAAGTATTATATCAAAAATTCCAAAGAGCCTATAATTTTATTTTAACATCATATATGCTATCATATTCTATGAATGTAGTCATAGATACAAATATTTGGATTTCAGCACTCATAAGCAAAGATGGTGTAAGCCGAGAGATTATACGACTTGCTCTACAAGAGAAATTAGTACCTCAAATCAGTACTACACTTTTTCTTGAATATGAAGCTGTAATGAAACGAGAAAAGATACAAACACTCTGTGCCTTAACCCAAGAGGAGCAAGAGGAGTTGTTTCAAGCATTTCTATCTACTTGTCAATGGAATGAGATATTTTATCTATGGCGACCAAATCTTGATGATGTAGGCGATGACTTTTTAATTGAATTAGCAGTAGCTAGTAACAGCAGAGTTATTATTACTGATAATGTTAAAGACATAGCCTTTGGAGAGCTTCATTTTGATATTGAAGCTTTAACCCCAAAAGAGTTTTTAGAGAGGTATAAAAGATGAGTACACTAACACTACGAATTACAGATAGCAAATATGAGCGTCTTAAAAGCTACGCAAAAAGTAAAAATATCTCATTAAATAAGCTTTTTGATGAGTTTGCAACCATCGCTTTGACACAATTTGACGCTCAAACACGCTTTAAACTAATGGCTTCAAAAGGCAATAAAGCTAGAGGATTAGCTCTACTTGATAAGATAGATAAAGCATAAAATAAGAGAGTTTACCTCTTCTTCCTCGCCAACAACTTCAAAAGCAATGTATTTAAAATAAACATAGTAGGCGACCCCATATCAAGAGCTTTAATACAATCTGAAAAGAGCTTTAACGTTGATTCATCAAGATTATACTTTTGAGACTTCATCGCACCCAAAGAGATTTTTTCAACCAGAACTTTACACTCAACAGCAGAGATTCGTGAATGTTCTTGCACAAACTCATAAACCCTTGCTAAATTCAAGTTCTCTAGGTTTAAGCTCAACTCTTCTTCTGAACTACTGTCATGCAGAACTGTTACAGGTAGTCGTGACTGAATGGTGTCTAATAGAGCTGACTTTGACTCGGTGATAATGATGAACGCTTTGTTTTTTGGAGGCTCTTCAATAATTTTCAAAAGTCTATTTTGTGCAATATCGGAGAATTTTGGAGCAACTAAGATAATGTAGTTTAAATTTTCAGAGGCAACATAGGCTTTCTCTATTGCTTTTTGAGCATGTTCTACTAAAAACTCTTTGGGTTTACCTTTGTCATCTTCACTTTTTATAATAGTGAAGCTCTCAGTAGTTCGTTGTTCCTCTAGCTCATTTAAAATGGCTTCTGCTTGGTGGGTGATGATGATTCCAGAAGCTAGAGTCATCGGTTAATCCAAGCTTATATCGCCAAAGAGGGCAGCGTCGATGGTTTTGTTGAAGAGTTTGAAGAGCTGAATCATCTTAATATCTAACGATGAGTTTCCACCACGTAGATAGAATGAGTTAGGAACATCTCCGTCGATAATCCATAAGAGGTTTTCGTCATTTCTAAAAACAAACTTCGTATAAGCACTCTCTGCTGAACCGATGTACCAGATGAAGTAACCATTAGGGTAGGAGATATCGAGCATATCTTCTAACAAGTCTAACTCTTGGGTATTGTTCATCTTGTCAAGGTTTGGGAACATTGACTTTAGGGTATAGACAGGTAAAAAGGGTCGTTCATTTTGAAGATTGTTGATTTTACTTGCCACATATTTGGCGTACCAACCTCGTTTATCATCGGTTAAAATAAGTACTGTCTGCCCCTCTATAATCTTACTAACAGCTGATTGAACCACAGGAACCCAGTCGTAACGACACTCCTCCATCCACGAGAAAGAGGAGTCCTCTTCTCGAATGGTATCGAGTGTCCAGTTTAGAAGTGAGGTCATACTACTTATCTAAATTGTAAGCGTTATGAAGTGTACGTACAGCTAGTTCAGCGTATTTTTCCGAAACAATCATAGAGACTTTAATCTCTGATGTTGAAATCATCTCAATATTAATGTTCTCATTGGCTAAAGCACAAAATGCTGTGGCAGCTACACCTGAGTGAGACTTCATACCTACACCAACAACCGATACTTTACAGACAGAGTCATCTAAATCCATTCCACCAATGTCATGGTCAAAAGATTCAATAACAGCTTTAGCTTGTGTTAACTCACTTTGAGGAACAGTAAAACCTAAATTTGTCTTTCCATCGGCTGAAGCATTTTGGATTATCATATCTACATTAATCTGCTCTTCGGCTAACTTTGTAAAAATCTCAGCTGCTATGCCAGGTTTATCTGAAACATCTCTAACTGTTACACGTGCTTGATTTCTATCTAAGGCGATACCACTAACTAAAACTGCTTCCATCTCTTCTGTCTCCTCTCCAATAACCGTTCCCTCTGCATCTGAGAAAGAACTTTTTGCTACTATTTTTACATTTAATTTTTTTGCCAACTCCACCGAACGGTTCTGTAGAACCTTTGCCCCAAGTGACGCTAACTCTAACATCTCATCATAAGAGATAAAATCCATCTTTTTGGCTTTTGGCTCAATACGTGGGTCGGTAGTATAGATACCATCTACATCTGAGTAAATCTCACAAGCATCTGCCTTTAATGCTCCTGCTATTGCCACTGCTGAAAGGTCTGAACCTCCACGCCCAAGGGTAGTAACTGAACCACTTGCATTAATCCCTTGAAACCCTGAAACAATAACCACTTTACCATCAGCTATCTCAGCCTTCATGGCTGTTGGGTCAATCGACTCAATTCGTGCATAGGTATGAGAATCATCAGTTAAGATTCCTGCTTGTCGCCCTGTCATAGCAACAGCAGGGTAGCCTTTCTCTTGAAGAGCAATCGCCAACAGTGCAGCTGTTACACGCTCTCCTGAACTTAACAACATATCCATCTCACGCTTTGAGGGATTGTCTGAAAAGTGTTGAGCATACTCAATAAGCTTATTGGTCTCTCCACTCATTGCAGAGACGACAACAACAATATCATTGCCCTCTTCTCTTGCTTTGGCTACTCTTGTAGCAACGTTCTCTATTCGCTCTAAGGAACCCACACTGGTTCCTCCATACTTATGTACGATTAACATCGACAATATGCCCCTCTTTCACAAAATGTTCTATGACACGTCGGTAGACATGCCGTTTAAAATAGGTCGCTTTTTTTAGCAACTGCTTATACTCTACGTAGTTGTAGTCTTCAAATTCTGGTTCATGGTAACTCTCTAGGTCAATCTTTGCGTTCTCCTGCAATTTAACTAAAAAATACTTCTGCGTCTGTCCATCGTATGGATACATTTTACGAGACTTAACCCCTACAGGAAAGTCATAGGAAATCCAATGAGGGTACTCGGCGATAATCTCAACATCATTACAACCTATCTCCTCTTGAAGTTCCCGAAGAAGAGCCTCTTCGGGGGTTTCATCATTGTCAATGCCACCTTGGGGGAATTGCCATGTGTTCCTAACATCGGAACGTTTACCTAAAAAAAATTCACATTTCTGTGGATAATTTGAAGAGAGTATAACAGCTGCGACATTTGGTCTATATCGCTTCTCTTTCTGCATTTTTATTACTCATCTTTCATCATTATTTCGATAAAATTTTATCAAAATACTCATTAATTGACGGTGAAAAATGCTTCTCTATATCCACATTCCCTATTGTGACTCAAAATGTCACTATTGCTCTTTTAACTCCTATGTAGACAAATTTGACACCCGTAAAAATTACATGTTTGCTTTAGAAAAACAACTAAAATTTGAACTCAAACGTTTTGAAGTTACAGAGCAATCTATAGAGACTATCTTTATTGGAGGAGGTACACCCTCAACGGTTGACCCCCTACTCTACCAACCCATTTTTAAACTCATTCAACCTCTCATTAAAAAAGGAGCAGAAATCACCACAGAGGCAAACCCCAACTCTGCTACCAAAGCATGGCTAGAAGGTATGTTTAAGTTAGGAGTAAATCGTATCTCTTTTGGGGTACAGAGTTTTAACCCACAAAAACTAAAAGCCCTAAATCGAGCCCACTCACCACAACAAGCCATAAAAGCCATTAAAACAGCTTATGAGATTGGTTTCAAAAATATCTCACTTGACCTCATCTACAACTATCAAGATGATACAAAAGAGCTTTTAAAATCTGATATTAATCAGGCTTTTGAGCTTCCTATCAATCATATTTCAGCTTATGAACTCACCATTGAGCATGGCACAAAGTTTGCCTCTACTCCAAATGTTCAACAGGCAGATGATGAGTTGGCTTTTTTTGTAGCAAAAGAGATTAAAAAGAGAGGCTTTAAGCAGTATGAAATCTCTAACTTTGGAACATACCAAAGCGAACACAACAGAGGCTATTGGAAGCTTAAAGATTACATAGGAGCTGGAGCAGGAGCTGTTGGTTTTTTAAAAGATAGACGCTACTACCCCACTACAGATATTGAGCTGTATATTAAAAACCCTCTAAATATTCAAGAGGAGACTCTAACCCAAGAGGAGTTACTAACAGAAAAACTCTTTTTGGGACTTCGCTCAAATATTAGTGTAGATGAAAAGATACTAGATAAAGAGATGAAAAGACGAGCTGATTTTTTAGTTGAAGAGAATAAGTTGGTTAAAGAGGGTACAGTTTATAAAAATATGAACTACTTTATTGCTGATGAATTAGTACTTTATCTCTTAGGTTAAACCTATTTCGCTAAAATACACTAATTGAAAAAAACAAGGGACAACTACATGTTTGGAATGGGATTTACCGAGATACTCTTTATTGCCATTGTTGCCATTATCTTTTTAGGACCAGATAAACTACCTGATGCTATGGTAAATATTGCTAAATTTATTAAAAATATGAAAAATGCCATTGGTGATGCAAAAAATGCACTCAACGAAGAGGTCAACCTAGAGGAGCTTAAACGTGAAGCTTTAGGCTACAAAGAGCAACTTGACAAAGCAAATGAGGAGCTAAGAGGGTTTAAAAATATAAACCCAATCAATGAGCTAAAAGAGAGTGCAAATCTAGGCTCTGTTAAAGAGAACTTTGAACGGATGACTCAACAACCTCCTGAACCTGTCACTACCCAAGTAGAACCAAAACAGAGCAAAGAGATTACCTTTAAAAAGAAAAAGGTCAAAGAGACCAATATTAAAGAGGTCAAACAAGAGAATAAAGAGAATAAAAAAAGTGATGAGAAGTAACAATGTTTGAAGAGATTAAACCCCATTTAGCTGAATTACGTCTACGTCTTAGCCTCTCTGTGGCTTCACTTTTAGTTGCTTTTGTAATTGCCTTTACTTTTCACAATGTTATTTTGACATGGATTACTCAACCACTTAACAATGCACTTACTGCTGTTGGTAGAATTGTTAATGAACAAAACAAAGGTACATGGCATACCTCATCTATAGATGAGAATAAAACAGTATCTCAAACGGCTACTCCTCTCTCTTCTGCTACGAAACTTGAAAATGCTCTTAACGAAGCATCAAAAGTAGCTAATGATAAGTTAGCAACTTTACTAAAAGAGGCAACTAAAGCAGTCCAAGAACTTAAAGAGTCTCTTAAGGGACTTCAAACCAATGTTGACAACAATACATTTGGCGGAAAGATTACAACTCACCAAGTAGGAGGAGCATTTTTTGTTGCCCTAAAGGTCTCGTTTTTTGCTGCTATTTTAGGTGCATTGCCTTTTATTCTCTACCAACTTTGGCTATTTATCGCCCCTGGGCTTTATGAAAATGAGAAACAGATGGTCTACCCTTTTGTTATTGGTGGAGCATTTATGTTCTTTGTCGGTGTACTATTTGCTTACTACATTGTAACACCATTTGGGTTTCAATTTCTCATTACTTTTGGTTCGTTCCTATACACACCACTTATAAATATTGAGGACTATGTAGGGTTCTTTACTAAAATTATGGCTGGGTTTGGAATAGCATTTGAGCTTCCTGTTCTTGCCTATACTTTAGGTAAAATTGGACTCATTACCGATAAGTCACTCAAAGATTTCTTTAAATATGCTGTGGTTATTATCTTTATTTTAGCTGCGTTATTGACCCCACCTGATGTCTTAACACAAATGCTTATGGCTGCACCATTGATTATTTTGTATGGTGTCTCTATTATTATTCTAAAATATGTTAACCCACATATTGAAGAGGATGAAAATGATGATGAAGATAATGAAGAAGCTCTATTAGAGAAAAAGAACTAAATGGATATAGAACTTTTAACCAGTAGCTATGACTATGAGCTTCCTGCTCACCTCATAGCTCAAACCCCTATTCAACCTCGTGACCATGCTAAACTTTTGGTCTACAACAGAGCAACAGATACTACTACTCATACCACCTTTAAACATCTACTTGATTTTTTACCAAAAGAGTGTGATGTCTTTTTAAATGATACCAAGGTGATAAAAGCTAGAATCTTTGGTAAAAAGATGGCAAATGCTCATGGGCAAGGAGGAGGAAAAGTAGAACTACTCTTTAACAAACCTCTGACAGCTCGTGAATACTTAGTCATGATACGTGGAAAAGTTCATCTAGGAACTCAACTCTTTTTTGATGATGGATTAATTGCAACAGTTATGAAGCTCAATGACGACGGTTCACGAGTTGTTACCTTTAAACATCAAGAGCAAGAGATACGTTTTGAAGAGTTGGTACAACTGCTTGATAAAATTGGTCACATTCCCCTACCCCCTTATATGCAAAGAGAAGACAATAAAGAGGATGAGACTAACTACCAAACTCTCTTTGCAAAAAAAGCAGGAGCTGTGGCAGCACCTACAGCCTCTTTACACTTTACACCTGAACTCTTTGAAAAACTCCAAAAACGACATAAAACTCATAAAATTACTCTACACGTTGGAGCAGGAACATTTAAACCTGTAGAGGCAGAGAATATTCTTGAACACCCTATGCACTCTGAGTATTTTGAGATTTCTAAAGCAAGTGCAGATATCTTAAACTCCAAAAGAGATATTTTAGCCATAGGAACTACAGTAACTAGAACTGTAGAGTATTTTGCAAGAACGAGTAAAACTTTTGGAGAGTGTGATTTGTTTTTGCATCCTCTAAATAAGCCTCAAAGAGTCAACCATCTTTTAACCAATTTTCACCTACCCAAAAGTACTCTTATTATGCTAGTCTCTGCCTTTGTGGGACGCGAAAAGACACTTGAACTATACCATGAAGCAATTGCAAGAGAGTACCGTTTCTTCTCTTATGGTGATGCCATGTTAATAATTTAATTTTATAAGCTATAATTCCAAAAAAATTAGAGGAGAGAGATTCATGAACAGACTCAAACTATATTTAGAAGAGAACAAAGAGAGCGAACTACACCCCTCTGAGATTGCAAATATTTTAAGAGAACTTGACGAGGAGGAGTTCTCAAAAGCTATTACACTAATTCCAAAAGAGATTATAGGGGATGTTGCACTTGCCCTGCCCGATAGATACTTTGGAGAGATTGTTGAGTCACTAGATGTTCAGGAACTTAAAGAGGCTATCTCTGAGCTAGAATCCGATGACCAAGCTGACTTTATGCAAGAGCTTCAAGAGCATAATGAAGAGATAGCTTCAGAAGTTTTTGACTCATTAGATAAAGAGGACCAACAAGATATTATTCGACTTCAAAACTATGATGATGACCAAGCTGGTGCTTATATGCAAACAGAGGTCTTTACAGCGAACAAAGATGAAGTGGTTCAAAATGTGGTTAATAACTTTGCTAAACTTAAAAAGGAAAATGAGCTAGAGAATGTTCATACACTCTTTATTACAACTAATGAGAAGATTTTACGATATAGTATTGACTTAGAGGATTTACTTATTTTTGACTTCTCTAAGACTCTGCATGAGAATATTAAAGAGAGTGATGATAACTTTGAACCTATCTCTGTACGAGATACTGATGACATTTCAGATGTTGTTCAGACTTTTGAAAAGTATGACCTCTCTGCTGTACCTGTTGTTAACAATAAAAATATGCTCCTTGGGCGTATTACCTCTGATGATATCTATGATATTATTTCAGAACAAGCAACAGAACAGATGTACCACTTAGCAGGGGTCGATGATGAAGCGGAAGAGGATGAAGATATTTTAAAAGCAGGAAAAAAACGTGCTTCATGGTTAGGAATCAATCTAATTACAGCCATTTTAGCCTCTTTGGTTATCGGTCTATTTTCAGATACCATTGAGAGTGTGGTTGCTCTTGCCATCTTAATGCCTATTGTGGCATCTATGGGTGGGAATGCAGGGACACAAACTCTTACTGTTGTTGTTAGACAGTTAGCATTAGGAGACATCTCTCATACAGATGCTACTAGAATTATCAAAAAAGAGGTGAGTATTTCTCTACTCAATGGATTAATTTTTGCCATTATTATGGGCATAATTGCCTCTATTTGGTTTGATAATGGTATATTATTAGGAGTAGTTATTGCTCTCTCAATGCTGATTAACCTCCTTATGGCTGGTCTCTTTGGGGCAACAATTCCTCTTCTTTTAAAGAAGATGGATGTCGACCCAGCTATTGGAAGTACAGTTATTTTAACTACTGTGACCGATATTGTCGGTTTTTTTAGTTTTTTAGGTCTTGCGACCCTCATTTTATTATAAAGGTTTATTAAATTTTATGGAACTATTAATTATTTTCTTTTTGGCATCGGTGGGTATCTCATTTGTATGTTCTGTTCTTGAATCGGTACTATTGTCTATCAATATGTCTTATGTTTCAGTACTTGAAAAAGAGAGACCAAAAGTAGGTAAACTTCTACGATGGCATAAAGAGAACATTAACAAATCTATCGCATCAATTTTGATTTTAAATACTATTGCTAATACACTCGGAGCGGCGGCTGTCGGAGCTCAAGCCTCCTCTATTTGGGGAAGTGACGTTGTCGCCTATGTCTCTATTGTCTTAACATTTGCTATTCTTTATATTTCAGAGATTATTCCAAAAACTATTGGTGCTATCTACTGGAAATCTTTAGCTCCAATGGCAGCAAAACTCATTCAATTTTTTGTCTGGATTACCTATCCTATTATCTTAACAACACTCTTCGTAACAGACAAAATTTCAGCAGGTAAAGAGGACTCTCAAAGTTTAACCAAAGATGAACTCTTAGAGAGTATGCTTATGGGTGAAGATGAAGGAGTCATTGATGAGAAAGAGTCCGACTTTATTGAAAATGTTCTTAAGCTCGATGAGCATAAAGTCCATGATATTTTAACTCCACGTTCTGTTGTCTTTGCTCTTAATGAAAACCTGACAGTGAAAGAGGTCTTGGAGACAAAACCTGAAATTTTTAAATTTTCAAGAATTCCTATTTATCATGAGACTATTGATAATGTTACAGGAATTATCTTAGTCAAAAAGCTCTTTAAACAAGCCCTACTCAAAGATGACTCGGTAACTTTAAAAGAGATAAAATTTGACATGTTTGCAATTAATGAAAATATTCCTGTAGCTAAAGCACTAGACCTCTTTATTTCTAAAAAAGAGCATATGTTTTTGGTAGTAGACAAGTATGACCAAACAGAAGGAATTGTTACTTTAGAGGATTGTGTTGAGACTGTTTTAGGAATCGAGATTATGGATGAGAGTGATACTACTGAAGATATGAGAGCATTAGCCAAACTACGAATGAAACAAAACAGAAGAGAGAAAGAGACTCTCTCTTCTGCTGAAATCAATGAATAACAGTTTGAATATAAGCATGTTCATTAATTTTAGCTCTAACTCTAGTTAGAGCCTTCTGTGTAGCCTCTTCAGAATTAAATGGTCCAATAAAGACTCGACGAATAACTTTTTTACCTTGGCGTACCTTTTGAATGATATAGGGAAAACCATTTTTAGAGATAAGTGCTAAATAGTTTTTATTAATCTCTGAGAAAAAACTACCTGCTTTAATATAGTACTTTTTACCATCGAAAGTCTCCTTTACTATCTTATCTATTGGAGAGGTTACTATAGTCGTATTATTATCCTCATTTGTAACATTTTCATCTACAACTGTTTTTGGTTTAGGGTAGACAGTGTGTCTTAAATATTTTATAGCCAAAACCTTAAAGGTATTTCCACTTGGAACAAGGCGAAGTTTTTGAATATCTTTTCCTGCTTTATAGTCACCATGACCCTCAACTCTCCAGCGTACTGTTGTCTGAACATCAATGTAGTTGCGTTTACGTTTTAAGATTTTTAGATAGGTAAAACGATAGTGTCGTTTAGGCCATTTTTTATAAAACCGAACCTTCTTTTGACGTAACTCCATTAGAGAGACATTTCTACTTCTAAAATATCTTTGCATAGGAAATGCATAAAATACCTGTAGTTTGTCTAAAAAGTTCTCTTGGTCTGCCAAGTAGAAGTTTTGTAAAAAGTTTTGAATATGAAGTCGTGAAAACTTTGAAGTTTTAGCCATTGGTGCTAAATAATAGGAGTTAACCCACCCCTCAAGGTGTGAACCACCTTTGGGTACAGTAATGTAACACCACTCTTCACCTCTTATGTTTTCTAAACACTCTTTAACGCTCACATCTGTTGTATAACCAGCTAACCTCCCTACAACTGCTGATTTCCTTAATGAAGGCGTATCTCGAACATTGAGTGCTTTTCCTCTTTTTATATGTACAATCTCGTACTTTGTAGCGTATCCAAATCCAAATAGTAGTAGCATTAATAATATAATATTTTTCATAGTAGAGATTATACAATTTATGTTTAAAAATAGTATTAAATGGTGGAATTAGTTTTTAATAAGTTTTTTAACTCTACTTTTTTTACCAGCTAATAAAGCCCCAACAATTCCACAAAGTGACCCCACAAAAACAATAGTATACCCTGTAGGTAAATCGAGCCAATAGGAGAAAATCATAGACGAGATAACAATAACCGACCCCACACTCCAAGCAAAAAAGAGTGGCTTAAATCGTGACTGTAACAGAGCCAAAAAAGCAGGGACTATAAGCAAAACAAAGACCACTAAAACCCCT
>JALVEV010000033.1 GCA_027030605.1 Campylobacteraceae bacterium
CTTAACTTACTCTAGCCAAAACCGTTCTGCTGCATGTAGAATTCCTTATGGTGCAGGAGAGAAGGCAACTAGAATTGAGACTCGTTTCCCTGACTCTACCTCTTGTCCTTACCTTGCATTTGCTGTTCTTATGATGGCTGGTCTTGATGGAATTAAAAATGGTGGTTATGAGTTAGTTGGACCATTTAATGAAGACCTATTTGAGCTTTCAAGAGATGAGATTGCTGAGAGAAAAATTCCTGAGCTTCCAAACTCATTTAGAGATGCACTTGAGGGACTTGAAAAAGACCATGAGTTCCTAGCTCCAATTATGAGTCCTGAGTATGTTAAAGAGTATGTTGACTATATGTTTGATAGACACGTTATACCTGTTGAGGGAAGACCAACTGCTTATGAGTATATCTCTACTTACTCTTGTTAAGAACTTCATAATGAATTAACGAGGCTAAAGCCATCGGTTCCGTATATGCGACTTGTATGTTCGGAATCGGCGTATTTACACCCGAACATATTTTGTAGATTTTCGTTCGATAAAATCGAACCTACAATATTTTATGCTACAATAACTTCATGAAATATCTTGTAACTCACTTTTTACTTTTTACTATCTTACTTCTTGGTGCTATTGGACTCTTTTATCTCTATGGTAAAAATCTATGGATGCCCTACTACAAAAAATACTGCACAACTCAAATTCAAACTGTTAAAGTTATTGACAAAGAGTACCAACCCTGCCCTGCTCCTCCTGAGTGCAATCAAACAGAGCCTAAGATTGTAGAAAAAGAGTGTCCAATTTGCCCTGAACTTGAAATATTAACACCAAAACAGAAACTCTTTCGTCACTTAGCCGATAGTAACTTTATACGCTACCCCAAAAAACTAACCCTTATAGGTCTAAAGTATGAACAGCAACTTGAAGTTTGGGGAGAAGACAATGAGGGAGAGCAACACCTAATAGCTATCTACCCATTTACAGCCTTTTCAGGAATACTTGGACCAAAGTGTAAAGAGGGTGACAGACAGATTCCAGAGGGTATTTACGGTATATCTTACCTCAACCCAAATAGTAAGTTTCACCTCTCTATGAGAATTGACTACCCCAATGCTTTTGATAGAAAGATGGCAAAAAGAGAGGGACGAACCAACTTAGGTGGTGACATTATGATTCATGGCAGTAACCGTACTGTTGGTTGTATTCCTATTGGAGATGAGAACATTGAACAGCTATACTTTTTGGCTGAAAAGGTAGGGATTCAAAATATTAAAGTCATTTTAGCCCCTGTTGACTTTAGAAAGATGAATGTAAATATTACAAAAGCTAACAAACACCCTTGGTTGAGGGAGTTGTATGATAAAATAAAAAAAGAGATGGAAGAGTTTAAAAAATAGAAACCAATTTATAACCTAACTTATAAGAGTTAACAATAGAGTTTTTAGGCAGTTTCTTTCTAAGTTTATATATTAAATACTTTAATCTCTTATTGCAATCTTTAGAGATTGATTCATCTTCCCAAATAGTATATTCTAAAAAAGAGGAAGAGATAAATTCTCCTTTTTTACTAATCATTATTTCCATAAATTTTATCTCATTTTTTGTTAACTTAACCTCTTTATTATCTTTATCATAAAGTATTTTTGTTTTAGTATTAAAAATATAGCCATCTTTTAAATAAAAAAGAGAGCTATCAATTGATACTAAATCACGACAAAGATTTTTAAGGAATATCTTAATCTGATACTCTTGAGATGGGTCTTTTAAATAATTTAATAGTTGTACAGATAGTTTTTCTAGTTTTTTATATACATTTTGTTCATCATTAACATTTGCTGTCTGAAAAGCCATACTACTATATCTCCTTTCATAAAATATCTACATAAGTTTAACATAATGAAAAAAACTAGAATTATAGAAATAATGTTAAAAATTTTAATATTATAAATTTTTTTAAAAGAATTATATAGATTTATATGGAATAATATTGAATTTTATTAGTTTTGACAAAATTATATTGATTACAAAAAAAAATTTTTTTTAAAATGTGCTACTTTTTTACACTTTTGGGAGATAGAAAATATGAAAAAAAATAGTTTTTCTAAAAAGATAGAATACCTTTTTAAAAGATTAGGATTAGAAGAAGATGCCTTTACTAAACTTTTTTGGAATGAGAAGAAAACAACACTCTATGCAAGAAAAAAATCAGTTATTGGGAAATGGTTAGAGGAAGATATTAAGAAACCAAAGGGTTTCTATTTTGATACCTATCCTATCTCTAAACTACAAAATAACAATAGACCTTTTTTTACTAAAAGCTCTTTTTTAGATGACTCTTTTGATGAATTTAAAAAAAGAGTAGATGAGTATGTTGATTATATAGCTCAACCTAAGATAGATTTTGACTATAGATATATCTATAGCTTTAACAGATACTTCAATGCCGTAACCTATAAAAAAATAACTATTTTAGAAAAGATAAGCCAAGATAGATACAAAATAGAGTTAAGTAACTCCCATGTTTATAAAGATAGAGAATTTGAACCCTACTACGGAGAGATAGAGATAATTAAAGACTACTACTATATTTCTATCAAAAATAGCTTTGAGACAGTAACCTTCTATTTCATGTTGAGTAAAGGGTACAAAACCAATGACTCTATTTATGGAGTAAGCTTAGGTCTCTCTTTCAATAAAGGTTTTCCTGTATCTCGAAAAATGCTTTTAACAAAAAGACTCTTAACTACCCAAGAGGAGAATGAGTTCTATCTACATGCCAATGAGAGTACAGTAATTGTTGCTGATGAGTCTAGTGAGCATACATATAGCACAAAAGAGGAGAACTATTTAAAAAATATTAATAGACGAATTAATAACCTAGCAATCTTTACTCAAAAAGCAAATAGTATACTAGATAGAGATATTGATAAGGTTAAACACTTAAAATTTAATTCTAAAGGATTAGATAAAATAAACAATTCTATAAATAGATTTTTAGAGAAAAAGCAGTTAGAACTTGATGATATTCTTCAAAAATTAATAGGCAAATGGTACTGTTACTGTTATGGTACTATTGCTGATGAGAGTGGTAAATTTAAAATTTGGACTATGAATACTGAAATAGATAGAAACAAAAAGGTAAAAGCTTTTATAGATGAAACCTGTATACTTGAAGGAGAACTAAATACAACCTACAATAAATATAAATCATATATAAAACTTAACCATATATTCTCTTCAGAATTAGCTCTTATTACCTTTTATAATAAAGAGGTCTATAAAAAAATCTTTAAAGTTACTATTTTTAGTAATAAGTATGGTCAAGAGTATGATGCTATTAGTATTGGATTTCTTTCAAGAGAAGAGTTAAAGTTAGATATAGTTAGAGAGACATTAGGAGATGCAAAAGAGGCTCTCTTTACTAGTAATGGAAATATAGAAAAGAGAATTAATGAATTATATAAAAAAATTGAATATAACTAATCAAAATAACTTAAAGTAATATTTTAAGTTAAACATCTTTGATACCTACTATTGAACTAAAAAAAATAGTATTCAACTTTTTAGAATTAATATTGTTAATTAAAATATTTTTTTCATATAATTTTTCAAAAACTAACTTTTTGCAGTCTTTTTAGTAGTATAATTTTTTTATGGGAGTTGATTTTTTAGTATATTTTTTATATGGAAATTGATTCTCAGAAAGGAATTCCCCCCATATAGGGGGGAACAGATTAAAAGTTGCAAACTAAACTTTGGCGAGGGAAGTTTGCTAACACCACACACACTAGGTATAGGTGTATCTATATTATAGCACACTATACCTTTGTATAAAAAACAAAGGATGTACAATGAAGAAAACGATAATGCTTTCACTTATCGTCTCCTCTTTGGTTATGGGAGCTAATACGGCTGATAACTTAGTTATTGACCAAAAAAATGAGATTACTACTAACTCTACCATTGATAATGCTACTGTTGACCAAGGGAAGACTGAAATTCTTGGGGCTTCGGATGTTGATAATGTTACGGTTAAACAAGGTTCTTCTAACACAACAGGAAATTTGATTGAAAATAGTGATATTTCACAAACAACAGAAAATGGAAGTAAGACAACAGTTAGTCAAGGACATCTTAAAATTGATAGTTCTACAGCAAGTAACTTAAAGCTTGAATCAAGAAACACTATTAAAGATATTGAAATTACCAATACACTTATAGAGCAAGGTAATTTTATAGTTGAAGGTGGTTCAACAGCAAAAGATACTTTAGCTTCAGGAACAGAGGAATTAACCTCTACAAATATTATTAAAAATATTGAAGCAGATGGTGTTGATATAGACAAGAGTACTATTCATCAGAGTCGTACACAAATTTCAAATGGTGCAACTACTGATAAATTACAACTTCTTAACAGAAATAAACTTGAAAACTCTACTATGGATAATTCTAAAGTCTACCAATCTAAATTAAAAGTCGATGATAGTACAGCAACAGTACTAGAGGTTGGACTTAATGATGATAGTAGTGAATTTGAAAATACCATTAATGGTAGTGAGATTAAAGGTGAATCTGTTATTAAGCAGAGCGATATAACCATTGAAAATAGTTCTACAGTAAATACCTTAGTGAGTAAGGGAACTAATAGCATTAAAAACTTTAGTGCAGATAAGTCACTAATTTCTCAAAATGAGATGTTTATTGATAACTCTGAAGTTACCAATTTTAAAACTACACAGACTAACACTATTGAAGGTGCAACTGTAGAAAATGATACATATACAACTTGGTCAAATGCTATAGATATAACTAATCCAACAACCATTTCACAGGGTTCAACAACCATAAACTAATTTATTTAAGGAGTAAAAAATGAAAAAAACAATTGCAATCTCAATCATCGTCTCAAACATGCTTTTTGGTGCATCTACTGTAACCAATATGGAAACAAATTTTAAAAATACTATTAATGGAACAAGTACTATTGATAACTCTACTGTTAATCAAGGTAAGAC
>JALVEV010000034.1 GCA_027030605.1 Campylobacteraceae bacterium
AGGCAAAGAGATATTAAAAAGTTCATTAAGTGCATACATGGTCATAAAGAAAATCGCATAAAAGGCAAAACTTAGTAGAAACATTGCCAATACAATAAGTAAAATATTTTGTGTCCACTCCCAAATGTTTTTATTTGAGATAGAGACATCCATAAAAGGAGCCCAAAAAAACATAAAGATAAGTGCAAAAATCAGAAGAATATGTCGAGTAATAATAGTCGCATCTAAAATATTGAGAGGTAATAGATAGTAGTATAGTACCAATAATCCTACTCCTACTAATTTAAACCAAACTCTTTTTGAGAGTAGATGAAGGGCAGGAAAAAGAAAGATACCCAAAGAGGTGACAAAGGCTACTTTATAACTTATAAGCATAAAGGAGCTTTGACTAAAATGGTTCCCCTCACTTATAATAATTAAAAGGAAAGTGACAATAAAAGAGGAGAGAGAAGCGAGTGGAAAACGTTGCAGGGCTTCTAAAATTTTATGGGACCATCTATCGGCTACTTCTAAGACAAAACTCACTTAATACTCCTTTTACTTCTAAGCTATTTATGTATTTTATCACAAAATCTATAAATAAACGTGATTTAATATTATAAAAATTACTCAATAAGAGTAACAATTTATAGATTTTTTAAGGAAGTAAAAGATACTCACCCCAACAAAATTGATGGGGATAAATGATAAAAAATTATTAAATCCGTTCAGCAGGGGCATCATCTTTAAAAGCCATTGTTTCAGCCTTTTTAAGAATTTTCATTGCACCTTTGTCAATCATAAGTTTAGCAAGAAGTAATCCTAAACTTTCACAAGATTTGCGTGAAGCAGCTACCTGCTCTTCTAAAATTTTAGAACCATCAGGGTAACCTATCATAGCTTTAATAGTTACCATATCAGCTTCATCAATAGTTACATTCACCGCAACAGGAGCTGAACACCCAGCTCCAATAACACTAATAAAGTCACGCTCAATAGTTGAGGCTAAAAAGGTATCTTCATGATTTAACACTTGAACAATTTCACGCACTTCATTATCATCACTCTTAATCTGAATCCCTAACGCACCTTGACCCATAGGGGGAATCATAATAGAGAGAGGAAGCTTTTCAGTAAATGGAATATCTTTTAAAAGGTCTAAACGATTAAGTCCAATAAATGCTAAAATAATTGCATCGTATTGACCTTCAGCTAGTTTTCTAAGACGGGTATTGACATTCCCTCTCAAATCTTTAACTTTTAAGTCAGGACGAACAGAGAGAAGTTGCATACGTCTTCGTAAACTTGTAGTTCCTACCACTGCACCCTCTGGAAGAGCATGAAATGACTCATATTTATGAGAGAGAAACACATCGGACTGGTCTTGACGCTCTGTAATGGCTGCAAGTTCCAAGCCCTCTGGCATATAAGAGGGTACATCTTTTAGTGAATGTACAGCAATATCAGCATTTCCTGCTAACATCTCATCTTCAAGCTCTTTGGTAAAGTGTCCTTTGCCGCCAATAAGAGCGAGAGGTTTATCTAAAACTTTGTCACCATTAGAGGTAATCTTATTGAGTTCTACTTTAACATTTGGAAAAGCTTTTTCTATTCTATCTCGTACATGATACGCTTGCCAAAGGGCAAGGTCACTGGCTCTTGTTGCTATGGTTATTGTTTTCAAAAAATCCCTTTTACGCTCTCTATTAGTTGGTCAATTCAGTTCTTTTTAATAAGATTCTTATATTTATTTCTACTTGGGTCCCATTTATCATCAATATAGAGTGTTGGTGTTCCCGTTACCATTGACTGTGTTGCTATATCTCGGTCAAAAGTTATCTCTTTAGATATTTTTTCCTCATTAATCTCTTTTTCTGTTACATCAATACCTAACTGTTTTTTTATTTCACCTAAAACTTTTGTAGCATTAACTTCTCTTGCATCAATTTTAAGTTTATAAAGCTCCATAATTTTATCTTCTTTAACACCTTTAGATTTAGCTACTTGCATTGCACGTGTAATAATATCTGAAACAGGGTGAATTCTTAACAGAGGTAGATGATAGTAATATAGAGCAAAGGTATCAGGATTCTCTTTTACAGCTTTATAGATTTCGGGAACTTTTTCTCTACAAAATGGACACATTGGGTCAGTAAAGATTACTAATTTATGTTTCGCATTTTTATCTCCTGCAACAAGGTGCTTTTCATCATAAACATTTGACTTAATATCTGGTTTAAGTACCATCTTTAGGTCTTCCCCTGTCTCAAGATTAATGAGCGTAGGTGCAGTATATCCATCTTTAACAAAAAGTGTCTCGGGAACAGTTACTTTATCAAAAACAGTTGGTCCTTTTTTTACATTGGCATGAATATTAATAAAAAATGCTTTCCAACCTTTTGGTTCATCTAAAAGTTTAGAATCAATAATATCAACTTGGGTTACTTTTACATCTTTATTCTTAATCATATGTTTTTGTACATAAGACTTTACCTCATCTGCATCACTTCCTGCACTAACGGTTAATGTTGTTATGACTGCTAGACTCAATAATCTCGACATCAATGACATCATCATCTCCTTGTTTATTTAAATTATTTATATTTGTTTTATTTTTAGAACTTGGTATTGTACCACCAAATTGTAAATAAAAGGTATATAAAAGTGCAATTACTCCTAAAATATCAGAAAAAACTCCAGGAACAATTAAAAGAATTGCTCCTAAAAAATAGGAAGTTGCTGAATCGTGAAAGGCTTTCATATCCAACTTTCCCATTGAGAGACTCTGCATATTCATTTTAATTGTAGTATGTGCATTTTGAATAAGCCCCATTCCTATAATAAAAGTTGTCACTATCCAAATTACCGACCACAAAAAACCAATCCTAGCACCAACTTGTAAAGAGAAAAAGAGTTCTAAGAGAAAATAGGCAAATATAAAAATCATCTTATCTCAACTTTTCTATTAAAACATCTACAATATTCTCTAAAGCAACACTCTCTTTGGAGAGGTCTTTACGAGTAATTAGTTCTACTTTACCCTCTGAAATATCATTACCAATTACAACAGCATAATTCATTCCAATCAGTTCAAAATCTTTCATCTTAACACCAAAACCTGTCTTTTTATCGGCTCTATCATCTAAGAGTACATCTACTCCTTTAGCTTGAAGTTCACTATAGAGTTTTTCAGCTACCTCCATCTGCTCTTCATTTTTAGCTTTAGCTACAATAATATCTACATTGTAAGGAGCAGAGGCTTTTGTCCAGACACACCCTTTATCATCATGATTCTGTTCTATAATCCCTGCTAACAAACGACTCACACCAATTCCATAAGTTCCCATAACAAAAGGTTCAAGCTTTTGGTTCTCATTTAAGAACTCTGCCTTCATTGGTTCAGAGTAGGTTGTACCTAGTTGGAAGATATGTCCTGCTTCAATTCCTTTTGTTTGACTAAGATTTCCACCACACTTAGGACAGTTAGTTTCATCTTCAGCAATCACTTCAACATTAGCTCCAAAGTCACAAGCGTCACAGACCATAATAGTATCTTCTCCAGAGTCAGCCAAAATCATAAACTCTTTTGAACCTGCTCCACCAATAGCTCCTGAGTCTGCCTCTACCACTTTAAACTCTAAACCTAAACGTGTAAAGATTTTTTTGTAGGTCTGCTCCATTAGGTCAAACTCTCGTTGCATATCTTCAGTGGTAGCATGAAAACTATAAGCATCTTTCATTAAAAACTCACGACCTCTCATAAGTCCAAAACGTGGTCGAACCTCATCACGGAACTTCCAGTTGATTTGGTAGACATTGAGAGGGAGTTGTTTATAACTCTTAACCGTTTGACGTACTAGATTTACCATCGCCTCTTCATTGGTTGGACTAAGGGTAAAACTGTTCTCATGTCTATCTTTAAAACGTAAAAGCTCTTTTCCAAATTTGTCAGCTCGTCCTGTCTCTTCCCAAAGAGAAAGTGGTGTAACTATTGGTAGATGCACCTCATTACACCCTGCTTTGTCTAACTCCTCTTTTACAACAGCTCTTACTTTATCTAATGTTATTTTTCCTAATGGTAAGAAGTTGTACAGCCCTGCTCCTCCAACAAACTGAATAAATCCAGCTCTCAACAAAAGTTTATGAGAGGCTAAAACAGCATCATTTGGAGTCTCTTTTGTTGTTGGTATTAACATTCTTGAAAATCTCATTATTTATATCCTTTAACATGATGTTCATTCTCTTTGTATTGTCGCATATTAATCTCCTGCGTATCTATATTAAATATCTCACTAATAGCATTTACTTTATTAGCACCATTTGTCTGAGCTGAACTTTGGCGTAAATTTTGTGTAGCATCATGCAGAAATCGGTTAAACATCTGCTCTGCCATCTTTCTCATATTGGCTTCAAACTCTTTAGGAACAAATCTCTTCTTTATCGCACGTTCAAGCTCCTTCTCTATAGCACTGTGAGCTTGTAGTCTCATATCTCGAATTACTGGCTCAATAGAGAGTGCTTTTAACCATGTATAGTACTCATCTTTACATTTTAAGACTATCTCTTTTGCTTTAATGGCTTGTTCCTGCTTTAAAGCATGATTTTGATTGGAGATACTTTTTAAATCATCTATTCTAAACAGTTTTAAGTTCTCTAACCCCATATCACCGATGTCTCTTGGTATCGCCATATCAAACCAAACACGCTCTAGCTGTGCATTCTCTATCATCCATGGCTCTATAATAGGCTCTTTTGAAGAGGTAGCTGAAAAGAGTAGACGATAACGGTTCAGATATTTTGGTAAGTTCTCTACACTTGCTGCCTTAACATTCTCTCCTAACTCTTCAGCTACCCTCTCTGTCTTTTCAAGATTTCGTCCTAGAAGTAGAACATCACACCCCAAACGTAAAAGGTGTTTCGTAGCAATAACTCCCATATCACCTGCACCAATTACAATACCTCGCATACCTGCTATGTTGTCACCATAAATTTTATGGGCTTGTGCAAC
>JALVEV010000035.1 GCA_027030605.1 Campylobacteraceae bacterium
TATTGTAGATACAGATATTATTCACACTATTGACAATCCTTACTCAGAGGTTGGTGGACTAGCTATTCTATATGGTAACTTAGCTGAACAAGGAGCTGTTATTAAAACAGCAGGAATTACAGGTGAACGTGTCTTTACAGGAACTGCTGTCTGCTTTAACTCACAAGATGAGGCAATAGAGGGTATCTTAGCAGGAAAAGTAAAAGCTGGTAATGTAGTAGTTATTCGCTACGAAGGACCACGTGGTGGACCTGGAATGCAAGAGATGTTGAGTCCAACAAGTCTTATTATGGGTATGGGTCTAGGTGATAAAGTCGCTCTTATTACCGATGGTCGCTTCTCTGGAGCAACAAGAGGAGCTAGTATTGGTCATGTAAGCCCAGAAGCTGCTGAGGGTGGTATGATTGCTCTACTTGAAGATGGAGATGAGATTCATATTGATGTAGATAAGTATATTTTAGAGGTTCGTCTATCTGATGAGGAGATTGCAAAGAGAAGAGAGAACTTTACACCAATAGTAAAACCTCTTAAGAGTAAATGGTTAAGACAATATAGAGCCTTAGTAACCAATGCAAGTTCAGGAGCTGTTTTAGAAGCAGATTAAAAAACTCGTTTGCTTGTTCCCACCGTCTCGGTGGGAATATATACGAGAATGCGACATAGTAAAAAATAAAAATATATTTAAATATGCATTCCCACCGAGGACGGATGGGAACCAGCTAAATTCTAATCTTCCCCTCTAAATAAATCTCCTAGATGTTTACAACTTTGACTCTGTCCACGATTACATGCTTTTTCAAAATAGTCTCTTGCTTTTTCATTTTCACCTAGTTTTTCATAATAGAGTCCTACTTTGTAGCACATGGTTCCACCTTGAGTTGAGAGGTTACAAGCTTTGGTTGCCTCTTGTAGTTCTGTTTGAGTTGAAATTGCTTGAATTTTGTTACCCAATACACTCTCTAAACGGTTACAACTTGGAGCATCACCTAAATCACATGCTTTTCTATAGAAACTTCTTGCTCTAACATCTTGCTTTCTTCTCTCATAAAGATAGGCTAAATTGTTACACCCTGAGGCTTCACCCATATCACAAGCATCAGCATAAAGAGACATTGCCTCTCTTATATCTCTCTTTACATATTTGCCATGTTCATACATAAATCCAAGGTCATTACACCCTGCACCTATACCATTGTTACAAGCTTTTTTAAAGTAGTAAGCAGCATTATAGTAATTTCTCTTTGTACCCTCTCCATGAAAATACATTGAACCAACATTATAACACGCTTCCATCTCTCCATACTTACAAGCCTTTTTATAGAGTTTAAGTGCTTTCCAGTTATTACGCTCAATACCTCGCCCTTTATTTAACATAAAGGCTAAGTTGTTACACCCTGCTCCATGCTCTAAAGCACAGGCCTTTGTATAGTACTTCACAGCTGCTTCATAGTTGACAGAGACATCATTCCCTGTTTGATACATATCTCCCAGCTTATTACATACTTCTGCATCTTGTAGTTCACATGCACGTTTATAGTACTCTACTGATTTTGAATCATTCTCAATCAGTGTAGAAATTTTATCAACTGAAGAGATATTACTCCATATCTTATCCCAAAACAGAACACCTAGAATAATAAGTAGTAGCAAGATTGCGGTAATGACAAATTTTTTGTTAAACATAAGAGTATCCTTTTTAGCTAACTTGTAAAATAAAATTAAATATGCAGTTAATTTTTGTTCTACAAATCATAATTAAAAGAATATCTCATTTTCAATTTTCTGTCAAGAATATTCTTCAAATCTGTCTAAATAATAACTAATAGAATTATCTAATAATTATAAACATGTTCAATAAATTTAAAAATGATATTTAATAGGGAATATTATTAAATTATTATTTTTTTTTTAAAATTGATTTTTTTTTTAATTTTTTCATGCTTGCACCCCTATTTACTCGTTATACTAAACTCATGAAAAAGAACAAATTATTAAATATCACTATTATTCACACACTTCTACTGTTTTCAGCCTGTTCTACTAATGAGGAGAAAATTAAACCACAATTTAAACCTCAACAAGTATCTATTTATAATCTTATGGGTATTGCAGAACCTGTTCAAACTCCTCACTATAGAGAACAGAGTCAAGAAAATATTGTCCAAGATATAGAGTATATATCATATCGACAAAATAAAACACCAAGTATAAGGATACCTTCTGAACCAAACCCTTATCAAGTGATAAAAAAGATAGAGTATCGTGCAAAAAGCTTTTTAGGAACACCCTATGTTTGGGGTGCTACTGGTCCTGACAAGTTTGACTGCTCTGGCTTTACTCAATGGGTTTATCGCGATGTAGGAATTAATATACCAAGAGTCTCAAGAGACCAAGCACGAGTGGGAAAATTTGTATCATTCAACGAACTCCAACCAGGAGACATGATGTTTTTTGATACACACAAAAAACGAACAGGAAGAGTAAGTCATGTAGGTATCTATTTAGGGGCTGGTAATTTTATTCATGCAAGTTCTGCTGGAAAAAAAGTAGTTATATATAACTTCTATGAAAAACCTTTCTATAAGGAGCGTTTTTTATGGGGAAGACGCGTAGTAAATAATAATTTTCACTACGCATCGAATTAAACTTAACATTTTTTATTATTATTTAAGGTTATTTAGGCTTTTACTCTTTTTTATTCTTTTTTTTTTTGATATACTCATAGTTCAATTTATTAACTCACCCAGAGATTAAAAAAGGTTCCTGTGCGTTTATTCAAAAATATTCTATTTATTCTTTTAACTACTGCTCTAGCAGTTGTTCTTGAAGCTGTTACTCTCTCTTCTACAGAAGAGTTAAATGAGATTAATGATAAGTTTCAACAAGCAACTGTCAATCATAAAAAATATGATAATAGTGTCACGTTTACTCAAATAATCTATGATGAAAAAAGTGTTAAAGCACTCATGTCTAAAATTATTACGAATGAAGCTCAAACATTTACTCACATATCTAACAAAGAGTTTATTCAAGATGTCTATCAACGAAATGAGTATCGTCCAATATGGTTTGACTATAAAGGGATTAGAAAAGCAGCTGTATATGACCTCTTTAATAATATAAAAAAGGATGATACACTAGAAAATTCAGGACCAATCCGAAAAAACTATAGAACGCTAAAAAAAGAGATAGCCTCAACAAAAAAACGTACTCTTGACCATGAGCTTGAGTTAGATTTAAAGCTAACAAGCCTCTACTATAGATTTATGAAACATCATCTTTATGGAGCTATTAACTGGTGGTCTTTTCAACGGAAACTTTCATCCTTAAGACGAAATCATATTGCAGCAAACTGGGTAACCAATACTCCAAAATATGATATTGCAGATATGCTTCTACGCTATAAAATCTCTTATGTTGTAGGTATTACAACTCCAAGTAGTTTTAACTACAAAAAACTATATAAAGAGCTTTCAAGATTAAGAAGAGTTCAAGAACGTGGAGGATGGAAAAAGATTCCAAAATCTTCACAATTACGTTATGGACGCTCTGGAAAAGTTGTGAAACAACTAGCACAGAGGCTTCAAAGTGAAGGAGACTACCTCTGTTCAAATATAACTTCAAGATATGATAATTGTCTTAAAAAATCAGTTAAGCATTTTCAAAAACGTCATGGGTTAGCACAAACAGGAACCATAAACAGTGCCACACGAAAGAGACTAAATCTTTCTGTTAATTGGAAAATTAAAAAAGTTCTTCTTAATTTAGATAGAATTAAACGCCTTCCTGACCAACCAGAAGACCGATATGTAATGGTAAATATTCCAGAATTTAGGCTATTTTACCGTGAGAACAATCAACAGAAGCTAAGCATGAGAGTTGTTGTAGGAGATAAAAAGCACCATACACCTATCTTCTCTAATAAAATCTCATTTATTGTACTTAACCCCTATTGGCTCATTCCTGATAGTATTGTTCAAAAAGAGATGATTCCAAAGATGTTAAAGAATCCAAACTATTTAAAGGAGAAAGGTTATGAGGTTAGAACAAGTTATTCACTTAAGAGACCTCCTATAGATGCAAGCAAGGTTGATTGGGCAAAAGTCTTACGAACAGGACAGACAAAAAAGTATAAATTTTCACAACCACCAGGAAAGAAGAATGCCTTAGGAAAAATTAAGTTTAAATTCCCAAATCAGTTTGCTGTCTATCTTCATGATACACCTGCAAAAAAATATTTTAAAAAGGGCTTTAGAGCCTTCTCACATGGCTGTATTCGAATAGCAGAACCTAGAGCATTTTTAGCAACTTTTGCAAAACATGAACGGGGTATTAACTACAACCATGCAAAACGTATTTTACAAGGTAAAACAAAAACACAATATAACCTCTCTCAACCTGTACCTGTACATATTGTCTATCTGACAGCTCGTGTTAAACGTGATGGTTTGCTTTACTACTTCCCTGATGTTTACGGATATGACGCAAAACAGACTAGAACTATTCATTAATTACTGTTTTTAATAAAAAAAGTTGTTTTCTTGGCAACTTTTTACTATACTAAGTCCTTGAAATACTTTAGGGGCTTGAGTAATGACAACTATACAAAAAACTTTTCTTTTTCTTCTCTTTGTAACATTATCGTCACATGCTACAGTTAATAATGAGCTAAATAGTTCAGAAGCACTTAAAATGGCTTTTATAAAAACACCAACAACACTTTTAAAAAATGTTCCACAGAAACATTTTTTAAAGAGATTTTATAAAAGAAATCACTATCAAACACTTTGGATAAAAGATAACAAAATTAATAAAAAGAAAGCAGATGAGTTAATCAGACTCATTAAAAATGACCCTACCCTTAGTCAAAAAGGATTACTATATAACACCTCTATCCAGCTAGAAAAGACACTAGAGACAAATGCTTCACAAGAGCAGATATTACGTAGAGAGCTTAAACTCACCTCTCTTTACAATAATTTCTTAGCCCATATGCTCTATGGAGAGATTAAATGGAAACAGTTTAAATATAAACTTCACTCATTAAAAAAGAGACATATCAATGGTAGCTGGGTAAAGTATAAAGCACCTCAAAAAATCAATGACCTATTGCTAAAACCAGATATTAACCAGACAATAGAAGATATAACACCCAAATATTTTGGTTATAAAGCACTTCTTCAAGGGTTAAAAAAATTAAAAAAAATCAAAGAGAATGGAGGATGGGACAGACTACCACCTTTTAAAACATTAAAATTAGGAAGCAGTGGAGATATTGTCAAAAAACTACGTACACGATTAATTCAATCTGGAGACTATACTCTCTGTGAAGAGAATATTACCACACCTCTCCCTCAAGAGAATAATAGTAGTGATACTCCACATATTAATAAAGAGGCACTCTTTGATGAGTGTCTAGAACAAGCTGTTAAAAAATTTCAAAAACGTCATGGCTTAGCCGTTGATGGTGTAGTTGGGAAGGGGACACAAAAAGCACTTAGTCTATCAGTAGATGATAAGATTAGAAAAGTACTACTCAATCTTGACCGAATTAAATGGCTTCCAAGAGAGGAGGAGAAACGCTATATCATTGTTAATCTACCAGAGTTTATGCTTCACTATATTGAAGATAACCAAACTAAACAGGAGTTACGTGTGATAGTAGGTGACAAACGCCACCCTACTCCTATTTTTAGCCACTACATCTCCTATATTGTTCTCAACCCCTATTGGAAAGTTCCTGAGGGTATTGTACGACGAGAAATTATTCCACATATGGTCAAAGACCCTAGATATTTAAGAAAACAGGGGCTAGAGGCACACCGAACTTGGGATGAAAACTCACGTATTATAAATACCTCCTCTCTCTATTGGAAAGATTATCTCTACGGTAGACAAAAGTTTCCCTATAGACTTATGCAACCACCAGGACCAAAGAATGCATTAGGAAAGATGAAATTTAAATTTCCAAATAGATTTTCGGTCTATCTTCACGATACACCAACACGTCATCTGTTTAAAAAATCTTTTAGAGCCTACTCTCATGGTTGTGTACGACTCTCACAACCTCAAAAGCTCTTAGAGACTATTGCAGGGTTCAACAAAAATATAAATATTAGGAAAGCAAAAAAAACTCTAAAAGGAAAACGTAAAAAACAGCTAAATATGAGTGAAAAGTTACGTATTCACCTTGTCTACCTAACAGCAGGACTCAACAGCAATGGTGAACTAGAGTTCAGAGATGACCTCTATAACTATGATAAATATCAAAAACGTATTGTGCGTTAAACATAAAATAACCATAATATGCTAAAATAGCCTAAAAAAATTAGGCTATAGACTTTTGGAAACCTCTGCAAAAATTCTCGCTTCAAAAGATAAACTTCTTACTGAAATCTACTTTGAGCTTCAAAAACACTTTGAAAACAAATATGGAAAAGACACCATTATCTTAATGGAGATTGGAAGCTTTTTTGAACTCTATGAGGTCAACAACGATGAGCTTAAAATTGGAAAAGCCAAAGAGATAGCCCAACTACTTAACATCCAACTCACTCGTAAAAACAAAACCATTGTTGAGAACTCCATTAAAAATCCTCTACTTGCAGGAGTCCCTACCGTCTCAATTGAGCGTTATCTTGCACGACTTATAGATGCAAAAAAGTACACCATTGTTATGGTGAAACAGAAAGGTCTACCACCTAAAGTACAACGCTATGTCTCCAATGTTATCTCTCCTGGAACCAACTTTGAGTACCAAACAGAGGCGATTGAGAGTAACTTAGTCTCTCTTACCATAGATGAGAACCAAGGTATCTACTCTGTTGGCTATGCTGCTATAGATGTGACTACAGGAAAGACCATTGTCAATGAAATGCACTCCAATAGAGATGATAAAACCTATGCTTTAGATGTCCTCTTTAACCTTTTACAAACCTACAATACAGCAGAGGTGATTGTTACTCTACAAAATAGAGAGATAGATAAAGAGTGGCTCTCCTCTTATTTAGAACTTGGGCAATTCTCTACCACTTTCAATGAGAAACATTGTAAGATTACTTATCAAAACGAACTCTTTAAGCGTGTCTATCAGATTAACTCTTTTCTCTCCCCCATTGAGTATCTTGATTTAGAGCGTCACCCCTACACTACCGAAGCCCTTGCTATTCTTATTGAGTTTATCATAGAGCATGATGAAGCGATAATTGCCAAGATGAACCACCCTATCTTTTTAGGAGAGAGTCGCTACCTCTATTTAGGAAACAACGCTTTAGAGCAACTAGGAGTCATCTCACGAAACAAATCAGAAGTAACGCTACTAGAGCTTATTGACAAAACCTCAACAGCCTTTGGGAAACGGCTTCTTCGTGAACGACTCCTTAACCCTATTGTCGATAGAGAGATTTTAGAGAAGCGTTATGAGCTTATCGAAAAACTCCTACCTCACAGCCAACAGTACGATACTCATCTAAAAAATATCTACGATTTAGAGCGAATCACTAGACGAATTAAACTGCAAAAGCTTCACCCTGTAGAGCTAACCTACATTATGATGTCACTTATAGCCATAGAGCAACTTCTAAAAGATGCTCTGCAACATGAGATAGAGCTTGAAAATAATCTAGTTACAGAGGTTGCTGAGTTTAAATCTTACCTAGAGCAGACCTTTAATCTTGATGTCTGTGCAAGATTTAGAATTGACCAGATAGATGATAACATCTTTAAAGAGGGGGTCTACCCTGCTATTGATACTATTTTAGAAAAGCAGAACCGAGAGATGGCTAAATTAGAAACGGTCTCCTCTCACATTGACCAATTTTTTGAACGTGACAAACTAATAAACTCAACAAAAAACTCTTTTACAGAGATTGGCTACCTAGAGAGTGAGGGCTACACCATCAACCTTACTAAAAACCGTTTTACCCTAATTGAGAAAGAGCTAAAAGAGTCCTTTGTTAGCATTGATGGCAAACACTACTTCTTTAAAGATTTTCACTATAAACATCTAAAAAACTCTGTTAAGATTAACTCTAAACTCTTTGAAGAGGTGACACAGATATATGAGAACAACCAAGTAAAACTGGTCTCTCTTGTCAAAGAGCGTTATCTCCAGACCCTACTTGCCTTAGAGAACCGATTCTCTCACCTACTCAATGAGCTTATCGTCTTTATCGCCAATATCGACGTAGCTGTCTCTAGTGCTAAGTGTGCCAAGAGCATGAATCTCTCTCGTCCTATTTTAGAAGAGAACTGCAATGCCTATGAGGCGATAGGTCTGCGACACCTTATTATCGAAGCCAATGAACAGCGTGGGGTCTATGTTCCTAATGACATCTACTTAGGTGAAGGCATAGAGACAACACATAACCACATTACCCTCAATGCAAGTGCTGGAGCAAAGGTCAATGGTGTACTTCTCTATGGCATTAACTCTTCAGGAAAATCCTCACTGATGAAGAGTATTGGTCTCTCGGTCATACTAGCCCAAGCTGGTTTTTTTGTCCCTGCACAAGAGTTAAAACTGGGGATGTATGAGCAACTCTTTACCCGTATTGTCTCACATGACAACCTCTACAAGGGGCTTTCGACCTTTGCAGTGGAGATGATGGAGCTGAAAAATATCTTTAACCGTGCAACACAAAAGAGCCTTATCTTAGGAGATGAGATTTCACAAGGGACAGAGACCGAGTCAGGACTTGCCATTGTGGCAGGAGCTATCTTAAAACTCTTGGAGCTAGATGCTACCTTTATCTTTGCTACACATCTACATCAACTCAAAAATATAGAAAAACTTCAAAAGGTAGACTCACTTATCTTACTTCACTTGGGAGTTACTTATGATGAAGAGAACGACACACTCATCTACAACCGTCAACTCCAACTTGGTATGGGTTCCTCTCTTTATGGTTTAGAGTTTGCCAAATCTCTACATATGGACAAAACATTTCTTAAAAATGCCTATGAGATTAGAGAGAACCTATTAGGAAAAAGTTCAGAACTCAAACAGCTCTCTCTAAAAAAACGTAGTAGATACAACACAAAACTCTATGTTACAAAATGTGCCTTATGTGATGATAAGGTTGAAGATGTTCACCATATTGCAGAGCAGAATTTAGCCAATGATGCAGGAATGATTGGGGCAATTAATAAAAATCACAAATATAATCTAATTCCATTATGTAAGAGACATCACAAGTTAGTACATGAGGGGAAAGTCCTTATTTCAGGATTCGTTATGACCTCCAAGGGAATAAAACTACATTATGAAGAGAAGTAAAGTTTAAGAGTGAACTTTTTTGTTACATCTATTCTCATAATATCTTTTCGTTCTCTATTTAAACACTTTTTATTCACAATTTGTACACAATTCGTGGTTATTCTCCAGTACATCAAAGCTATAATAAGGAGTATATGATGAGAAATAAATTAATTTTAACTTTATTTATTATTCTTTTAGGAGGTATTACCAGTTCTCTATTCTCTGAAAATTTATTTATATATATAGGAATTTGGCTACTCATTGGAGTGTTGGTCTACTTTATTCATGTAAATAATAGAGAGAGAAAAGAGAATTTAAATATTATAAAAGATGAAGATAGACTCTACTTTTACTTAAGTGATGACCTACTCTTCTCTGTTAATTTACAAAAAAATAAAAGTTTTACACAAACTTTACAAGAGTCAATAAAAAATGAGATGACAACCCTTAAAGATATTACAAGAAAAATCTGTTTTATCAATTTTAAAAATGAGAATCTTTTAAAAGAACTAAACAGAACTCTTCAAAGATAGAGTAAAAAGTGACGAGGCGAAACAGTAAAGGGAGTTTACTCTAAGAAAAAATTAAAACTTCTCCTTTTTAACAAAATTTGAATATAATTGAAACATGAAACCTGTTCAATTTTTAAGCAATTCGCCTCAAATAGATAATATTGTTAAAGGTTTGACTCTTACAAAGTCTCTTTTTGTCTCCTCCCTGTTGGTGGGTGAAGAGCATATAGGAAAGAAGACCCTCATTAAGAGTCTTTTTCCAAACTCTCTCTATGTTGATGCACGTAATTATGAAGAGCTAGAGATTGCACTTGAAAATAATAGTGAACTGATTATCTATAACTTTGAAAAATTACTAGATTTTGAACAGTTAAACTTTGAAAACAAACGTATTATTGCTATTGCTAATCGTATTGACAATACAAAAAAGATAGAGAAAAAATTTGCATTTATCTACAAAATGCCAAATCTTCAAGAGCGTGAAGATTTAGAACTTATTATTGAATTTTTTCAGAGTCAAATACAAAAAGAGCTGTTACTTGACTACCCTATTAAACTCAATACAACAGAACTAGACTTAACTAAAAATATAAAATCACTCAAAGCTTCGCTCTACAGACAACTTATTCATCAAACCCTTAACAGTGAAGAGATAAAGAAGATAATTGAGAACTACCTCTATGAACATCTTGAGGGAAACAACGCCTATAGAGAGCATCTCTCTTTATACGAAGAGCCTCTACTTATTGCTGGATTAAAAAAATTTAAATCTCAACTCAAACTCTCATCTGTCCTTGGACTCAACCGAAATACCTTAAGAAAGAAGATACAAGAACATGGACTCGATTAATTTTAAGTTTTTTCTAGAAAATGATTCTAATCCATTTATTCTCTTTACCAACCAAGGGAAAATTAAATATCTCAATACCTCTGCTGAACTTCTTATGGGGTCGTGTCAGCCAAAAGATATCTTCAAAATAGCACTTACTCATGCTCCCAAAACCTTTGGCTCACAAAAGACAGCCCTAAATCTCTCATTTAACTCCTTTGAGTTCTATGGTATTAACGTACTCTATGACGATGAAGAGTATATAGGGATTCATCTCTATAATAAACCTTTAGCAAAAATAGATGATAACAGCCTACTAGAGGGCTATACCTTAACCGATATCAATGTACTCCTTCAAGCCAATATTGAACTCTTTAATATTAACTATAAGGGAGAGATAAAACTCTTAACTGATTATGATATACCTCAATTCCAAATTCATCAAAATAACTTCTCTCTACTTTTACGTAATGTTTTTACACAGTTTGAAGAGAGTACAAAATTAGAAATACTCATAAAAATTAAATTAGGAGAGCGTGTTGTTGTTAAAAATGAGCGTTACTCTATTATTATAATTCAACTAAAAAGTAATAGACGAAAAGAGAGTATAGATAGAGAGATTGAACTTTTAGCACATAAAAATCACATTAATATTCACTTTAAAAAGCAAGAAATTATTTTAGAAATCCCTGCTATTCAATAAAAGTTACTAAAAGCTCTTCTAATTTTTTCATATTAATTGGTTTAGAGAGATACCCATCCATACCTAAAGCTAAATACTTCTCTCTATCTCCTTCAAGTGCATTTGCAGTTAAAGCAATAATTGGAGTATGTTCTATTTTCTCTTCATTTTCTAAAGATAAAATCTTTTTAGTCGCTTCAACACCCCCCATAATAGGCATTTGAATATCCATAAAGATAATATCAAACCTACTCGCTCTATATGCCTCTATAGCCTCCTTACCATCCTCTACTATTATCAACTCAAATCCAAAACGTTCTAAGATACTCTTCATTAACTTTTGATTAATCTTATTATCTTCTGCAACCAATGCTCGTTTATTGACAAAGTGAATTACTTTCTGTGCTTCTCCTACATTACTATTCTCTCTTTTTTGCTTCTTTGTCAAAACCTCTAAAGATTTTAATGTTCTAGTGAAATTTACAGGCTTATGTAAAAGATAATCTATCTTATCTCGTATACCAATCAATTCATCTTCTCTATTATCGGCTACAATTAGAATTGTCTGTAGAGGTAAATTTAAAAAGACTTCTAGCTGTCTATGACTTTTAAAACATTTATAGTCTACAAAAAGTAAATCGGGTAACTCACTATTTTCTAAATTAAGAATCTCATATCGATTATAAATCTTAAATTTTGCACCATAGAACTCAACATATTTTTTTAAGTATCGGTCAACACATTGAGGTGTAATAGGAGGGAGATACCCTATAGTATAAGAGGAGAAATCTAATGTATGATATTGAGTAGAAGAGACAGAAGAAGATTTTTTAAAATTTAATGAGAAATAGAATGTTGTTCCCTCTCCTATTTCACTCTCAAGCTCTAGCTCTCCTCCCATATATTGAATAAATTTACTTGAAATACTTAACCCCAATCCTGTTCCCCCATATCTTCGACTGGTACTCACATCTGCTTGGGAAAAGGCATCAAAAATCTTTTTCTTCTCCTCTAAACTAACTCCTATACCAGAGTCTTTAACCATAAATTTAAGTAATGTACTATTTTCATTCTCCATTATTTTTAACATTGAGAGAACCACTAATCCATCTTCATCTGTAAATTTAATGGCATTAGAGATTAGATTACTTAAAATTTGAGAGAGCTTTGTAGGGTCACCTATCAACTCTCTACAAATTGTAGGGTCTATATTGACTTTTAACTCAACTTTTTTCTCCCGTGCTTTTGCAACAAAGGTATCAACCGATGATTCAAAGGTAGCAATAGGGTCAAAGGAGATAGACTCTAGTTCAACTTTTCCAGCCTTAATTTTTGAGAAGTCTAAAATATCATTCACAATATGAATAAGCTGATTAGAACTCTCCTCAATAATAGAGAGCATCTCCTCTTGGTCAGTATTTAATGGAGTTTGGCGTAACTCTTTTGTAAATCCAACAATTCCATTCAGAGGAGTTCGTATCTCATGTGACATATTGGCTAAAAATAGGTCTTTAGCTCGATTTGGCTCTTTAATCGCATTGGCAAGAAATTTATAAATTTCAATACTATCATTTCGTGCTAACAACTCCTCTAACTCTCTTCTCTTCTCTATATCTATATCTACTTCAATATTTCTAAGTGTATTTCTAAGATAATTAGTATCATTCTTAATTTTAAAGAAGTAATAAATTAAAAAAAGAATAACAAGCATTAAAAGGAAAAGAAGAAATACAATAGAAAGATATTTTTTAATATGAGATTTTTGACTCAATACCATCTTATTGATTCTATTTATCTCTATCTTATTAAAAATTTTCTCTAACTTCTCTATCTCTCTTATTTTCTGAATAGTCAAGTTGTGCCACTTATCAAAAGATACCCTATACTCTCCACTTTTAGAATCTATAAAAATTTGAGTATACTCTTCATCCCCAATTTGTTGAAAGTTTTTATCACTAATTTTTCTACTCTGTATAAAAAAAGGGAGTACTCTATTTGCAACAATATTATCCCAAAATTTCAAATCGCTACTCGTCATGATTTTAGACTTTAAGAGTATAAAAGCTAAAAAACTATCTTCTAACTCTATGCTATTTCGCAATTTAACTAACATTAAAATATTTTGTTCTGTTTTTGAGAGAGATAATTTCTGCATTTTTTCTATAATAGGCTCAATAATTTGCTTCTCATAACCATCATAAATCATCTCTTTATAGTCAATATTACCTTTATCAACTCTCTTACGAATAAACTCTATCTCTTTCGTAAAAGCCAAAGAACTATCTTTTTTTAGTAAACTATTAACTTGAGACCTTTTCTCTTTTAGCCTCTCAAACTCTAATGATGTACTCAAATAAATAGAGGATAAAAAGCGTTCCTCTTCAATGCTCTTAAGCAGATTATATAAATTATTAAAATGAGAATGGCGTAGACTTCTCTCTTCTACCTTTTGATACTCCTGATAAACAATATAGGCTTTATAAGTAAAAAAAGAGATTCCAGAGAGGATGACAAAAAGCGTTGTTATATATAATATATTTCGTAAAGTTAATAATCTCAAGCAGTTCCCTAATTATAAATTTTGTTTATGATATCGTTCAATTTTTACTAAAATATCTTGACTATATTGAGTAGAGTGTAAGAGAATATAGGGAATATATAGTCCCTTTTCATTGCTAAAAAATGATTTATTCGCTGCCCAAATAGTTGAAATCTGTTCAACATTTTTTTTCAACTCTTTAGAGTAATTATACTCATTAGCTTCTAGTAGAATAGAATCTATTTTAGCTATGGCTCGATGCATCTTTTCTCTATTAAAATCATTACTTATTCCTATTTTTGATGCCATATAGTAACTGGTAACATACTCAAAGAGATATTGAGCTTTTTTACTTAACATTAGCATCTTCTCCTCTTTAGTATAGTCATATTTATGCTCATCAATAATAGCATCAGAACCCTCAATAAACTCTTCAGCATAATTTAAAATTTGATTCACATTCTCAATGCTCTTCTTCTGATTAATAATCTTTTTAATAGCATTTAAATCTTGTTTAAAATAATTTATATAATATTTAGTACTATCACTTTTAGTCATTTCCAATATCTCATTGGCAAATGATTCTAATTTATTTATATTCTTTTCTATTCTTTTTTTTAAAAAGTTATCATTTTTTTTATTATAGAGAAGTAGATAATCGACTGCAATTTTCTGACTTAAATACTGAATATTTTCAGAAGCCTCAATAATCTTTACATCTCCTCTAGTAGAGCCAAACAGTAGTAGTGAGAAAATTAGTATTAAAATTATTTTTTTCATTGTTTTTTCATAGCCATATATAGAGTAGATATCTCTTTCATTTTTTTAGAAATTCGAGTTGTTGAATTAAATACAATAGAGTTGATAAATCTCTTACCTTCATAAATTGGGTAAGCACTTTTCCAAATTGTATCGACCTCTTTTAATTTTTTTGCAATAATTTTACTATTTTGTTTATTCTCCATCAATTTTTTATGATTTATAGCAAATGCCTTAATAGTCACTTCTATCTTCTTTTTAAGAGCTTCATCATTTTTATTTAACTCTAAAGCTTTACAGTAGGTTGCAATTTTTTCGGCTAAAACTTGCTGTTGATTCGACTTTTCCATCGCTTCGTAAATATTTTTATTTAAATCTTTTTTCAATAGTGTTGCCACCTTTTTACTTTTTTTTAAAATATCCTCACTAAGGTCTAAAATCTTTTTTGTATTCTCTTTACTATGTGGTTGCTTGACCAATGTATTAAACTTATTAGAACTTTTTTTAATATAAGTCATTATAGTTCTAATTTGTGGACTTTTTGTTGAAGTATTTATTTTGGAATATGTTTTGTAAAAACTTTTCAATGCACTCTTTAACTGCTTATCTGCATTGCCTGAAACATTTGTTTTATTAATATATAAATATGCTTTTGAAATCCGTTGTGATAGAATTTGCTGTTGATTTACAATATTAATTAACTCTAATTTTTGAACATTTGATGTTCCTGTCTTAGAAAATGCACTACTTGTTACAAACAATATAATTATTAAACTCATATAAATTTTTTTCATTTTTTCTCCTTACTCTATTATAAAGTAATAAATTAATTGAGGAGGTATAAGAGAAGCATTAGAGCATTCATCTCAACTTCCCCATATGCTATTATACCATTTAACTTAATGATTTTCTATTATTTTATGTGTTTTTATGTAACTTTTTATTATTTTTAGTTATAAAATTAGTTCAATTTCTTATATTTTTAGGATTCTTAAAGTTCTTATTTTAACTCTTTCTTATCTCTATAAGCTCTATAAATGGTAGTTTTTAATTAATAGGAGAGGAGTATCTCCTCCTTAAATACGGAGGAGTTGTGATTTTTATGAATAGGTAGGAACTATTTTACTTTTTACTTAGCTCCTTCTCTTCTACTATCTCTTTCTGTGAAGGAGAATCCATAGGCTCTTCTAATGCCCCTGCTATTTTGGTCTCTTCCATCTTAATCCCCTCTGGAACAGCATCAGAGTAGATATTAACAGCACACTGTTTAAAGTTAGGCTCAAATGATTTAGGGTCAAAGTCAGCAATAGTCACACTATTTATCAACTGCTC
>JALVEV010000036.1 GCA_027030605.1 Campylobacteraceae bacterium
TAGTTTAAAGTGTTAAGTCCATAACTCTTTTTGTTTTAGCAATTGTTTCATGGTCTAATGCTCTATCATTATCATCTATCTCTTTCATGATTTTTGCCATAACAACAAGTAAGGCACCAATAATTTCAGGTAGTTTATTTTGAGCATCTTCACTTAACTCATATTTAAGAGGCGTTATTGTTGCTAAGAAGTCTAAAACATCAGCTAATGCTATCTCCTCTTCTAACTTTCTTAAACTAATAATTGTCTCTTGAAGCCCTTTTGTAATGGGTAAGTCAGACTCCCAAATAACATCTCTTCCATTTAAATTTGCATTACGCTCAGCTGCAATAAGTAAATCAACCAATTTTGCTTCTGCAATATCTGTAATCTCTTTTGCATGACCTTTTTTTATATCTATTGATGCAGCTTTTCTAAAAAGTGCCTCTAGTTTTGTAAATCCTACTACTGCCATATTATTTCCTTTTGTATAATGTTTTTTAATTATTAGTTTCAACTAACTAAAATTTTGAAAATTATATCTGATGGAGTAAGATTGTTTTGCTACCTAAGTAGCATTATGTTAAAAAGTTTATTTTTTTTAACAGTTTTTCTGCATTTAAAATTTGGATTCTTCTATCTACTACATTAATCATATTCTCTTTTTTTAAATTTCGAAGATGCCTCTCAACGACATGTCTTACGGTACCTAAGAGATTAGCCGTTTCAGTATGGGAGAGACCTTCTAGGATATTAAAACGAAATATATTGTTTGGGGTAAAATCTTGAACAATAAGTTTAATAAGTCTTTCAGAGGTAGAGTAGAGAGAGATATCGGTAATTGTCTCCTCTAAGTATCGCATCTGTTTTGCTATATATAGGTAAAATTTTTGACTAAATTCTGGAAAATTGTGTAGTAGGTTCCGTACAAATTCAATAGGGTACATTATAAGTGTTGTATCTTCAAGCACTTCATAACAGACATCATGCTCCTCTCCATCTAAGATAGTAATAGTATCGAAGATATGATTGTTACTGTATATATATAGTGTTTGCTCTTTTCCTTTTTGAAGGTTAAGTTGATAACTTTTTACTTTTCCCTCTTTGACTACATAGACATATTTGTTTACTTTATCAGCTAAGTAAGTTGTATCCCCTTTTTTCAAGGTTACTATTTGAGCTTGAGTATCAATTTTTTTTTGTAAATTATCTTCTAGGTGTTGAAACGGTAAAGGGATGTCAGTTGTCTGTTGCATATAAAATCCTTTGGGATATTATATTAAAATATATGGTATTTTGTCTTATATTATAGTAGAAAATGTTACTTAAGTAACATCTATTTAAGTTTAAAGGATGTTAAAATAGACCAACTCCAAATAAAAGATTAAAGAGAAAGGATATGTTATGGCAGAAAAGATTCAATTAGTCCAACATGAAGACCATTATGATTTACTTTTACCAAATGGTGAAAAGTTAGAGAGAGTAGCAAGTTTTATAGAGGAAGAGCCAAGCAGTTTTCTACAAGTAAGTGTAGAGCATTTAGGTTTAGTTCCAAGAGAGTTAACAGTAGTAACAGGTGCAAAACCAAGAAAACTTACTAAACGTGTATTAGGATTAACGGGGCAATACTTAGTTTTAGACTATTTTGACCATGATGATAAAGAAGTAGTTCAACTCTTCGTAGCACCAGATTATGAAGATATTCTTGATGATAGTTTAACTCCATATGTCGTAGATATGAAAGAGATTATCTATAGAGATTATATGGCTCTTGTTTAGTGACTTAAGCTTAAAGTAGTTGCTCCCCAGTTTCTATTAGAGGGTTTTCCCTCTAACCTCCAACCCTTTTTTAAAAGCTCTTTACGAATAAGCCAATTTTTACCAGCATGACCAACAACGACTATATTGTCATATTTAGAAGAAAGTAAGAACAGATGTTCACTTGCCTTTTTTGCCTCTTCTCTTGACTCTTTTATGCGACTTCTCTTTTTAGTAAGCTCAAATAGAAGAAAAATGCGAATAAGCGTAAGCCATGTAACAGGTTGAAATTTAAAAAATGGAATATTAATCGCAGGAACAGTTGCTTCATTAAAAAGCTCATTTTTCTCATCTATCTCTAAGCCCAAAAGATGAGCTGTCTCAATGGTTCTTTGTAGTTTGCTAGTTAGAACAAAATCTGCATTTTTAACAGCTTCAATAGTCTCTTTTGGTGCTAAACTCTCTTCATCTAAAGTGGCATGGTCATAGTCATAAATCCATTGAGGAAGGGCTGTAGCGTCTATTTTTGTGTCATTGTCTATTTTAACTTTAGCATGACGGATAAGGGTGATTTTTTTCATTAATCTACTACTTTAAATATATTTTGTTCCAACTCCCTTAAAACCTGCACAAACTCCTCCTCTTGTCGATTCAAATGATAAATCATCAAAGCACCCTCATAAGTAGCAATAATCTGCTTAGCTTTCAACTCACTATTCTCTACTCCATCTCGTTCCAAAATTATTTGAACTAAAGTTTCAAATTTACCATAGGTAGTAGAGAGCAGTTTTTGAAAGTCAGTGTCAATATAAATCATCTCTTGACTCATTTTATTAAGAGGACAACCATAAGAAAGAGTTTTAGGAGCAGAGCAAAGAACATCAAAAAGCTCTTCAACACTTTTTATAGGGGCATATTTATTAACCAAGTTACGCTCTATCCTCTCTTCAATCACAGCCAATCCCAAAGCCTTTTTAGACTTAAAAAAATGGTACATCGAACCTTTGTTAATGCCCACATCATTTAAAATAGTCGCAATATTTGCCCCTTGAAACCCATGTTTGTAAAAGGTATTAAATGCTGAATCTAGTAGTGCTTCTCTTGTATCTTTTTTCATAAGGTGATTATAGCAAAAACTCTCTAAGTTGACCATAAGGTCAAATGAGTTATCTTTTCACTTGACTAAAAGGTCAAGGAAGGAGAAACAATGACCCCAATCCAAACACCAATCACAGGTGGAGAGAAACAATACAACAACAAAATGCACGAAGCTTTAGTGGAGTTCTACAAAGCTTTCAACCAAAGAGATTTTAACCTCATGCAGAAAAATTGGCTCAACAACGAAGAGATAGCTATGGACAATCCACTAGGTGGTATCAAAAGAGGATGGGAAGAGATTAAAACTATCTACAGCCGTATCTTCTCAGGTCAAGCCAAAGTCTATGTAGAGTTTTACGACTACACTATTGTAGCCTTAGATGGTGGTTTTGTAGCTATCGGTCGTGAACGTGGGTGGGTAAAAACCAAAGGTGAAAAACTAGACTTAGCCATTCGTACCAGTCGAGTCTATAAGTTGGTAGAGGGAGAGTATAAACAGGTTCATCATCATGGGTCTATTGAAAGTCCTGACTTGTTGAATAGGTATCAGGAGTTGGTGAGGTAGAGTTTAAAACTCTATTTCGCTTCAATATATTTCCTAATCTCCCTCATCTCAAACCCCTCAATATTAAGAAGCAAACTCTCCTCTATCATAGCTCTTAACAATACTTCATCAACACTATCTTCCTCATTAAAATACAAGTGCCTTACAATCTTACCATTACCCTTTAACTGTGGAAACTTCTCTTGGAGCTTATACCCTTTTCCAAAAGCCACAACTAAAACCTCCCCTTTAGTTCGCATCATCACAACAACTCCATAGCTATCACGGTAAGAGGTCTGCTTGGCATTTTTTAGCTCTTTTATCTCCTTGTAAGAGAGTAGTATCTTTCTTATGGTTTTAAAGTTTTTGGCATGTTGGCTTTTTAGGTCTATGTCATACTGTGCCACAATTTCTACTTCCCCAATCCAAAAACATTAGAAAGTGTATTGATATAGTTAAAATACCCAGTAATCGCAATCGCTTCCAAAATCTCTAATTCAGAGTAACCAACATTTTTCACTTCATCTATATCTTCTTGAACCGTTTTGTAGTTCTCTTTTGACCCAGCTTTTAGACAGAGACGAAGCAGTACCTTTTCAGACTCATCACAATCAATCGCATCAACCCCTTGAAGTGTCTCTTCTACTTGCTCTTCACTCATACCTAGCATTTTGGCAATATTTTTATGCACATCTACACACATGGTACAGTTGTTCTCTAGTGAGATAAGCAGAGCAATTCTCTCTTTTGTAGAGTAAGGTAGACGTGTCTCTTGGAGTAGGTAGCTCTGTACCATATTGTCGGTAGCTGTATAGATTTTTTCATCGAGGGCTAAGAGTTCAAATATCTCTCCTAATTTACCTGTCTTTTCTAAAATCGGTTTTGCTTTTGCTTGAATGTTTGGGGTCATCTCTTCGTATTTACAGAGTTTTATGTATGCCATTGTTTAGCCTTTTTATTAGTTAGTATATCATCTTTTGTATATAATAATCAAAATAAAATGTTTTAAAATTTATGATGAGATGGTTACCCCAATAACCATCTCACTCAAATAGTACTCCACAGAGAGAATCTCTCCACCACTCTGTGCCACCACCTCTTCTATCTCCTCTATAGAGAGCTTAGTAGCTAGTTTATGCCAAGTCCTAAGAACCTCTTTTGAGAAATTTGTGAGTTGGTAGGTGTTGATAAGACACTCTAAATCTCTGTTATTAAATCCTTTAATAGGAACTAAAAAACTGACAACTCCACCCTGTTTACAAACGTGTAACATCTCTTTTAATACAGCAACTCGGTCATCTACTACATTAAGCAATGAAGAGGCAAGAACAGCGTCAAAACTCTCTGTTTTAAACTTAAGCTCTAACGCGTCTCTAACAAAAAATCTAATATTTGGATTCTCTTTTTGTGCTTTTTTTACCATCTTTTTTGAGATGTCAACACCCACAACGCTATGCCCCAAAGAGGC
>JALVEV010000037.1 GCA_027030605.1 Campylobacteraceae bacterium
AATGCTAGAACTCGTAAGGGTAAAAGAAAAACTGTTGGTGCAGCATAAGAAGGTAATGATAGATGGCTAAGAAAAAAGCAAAAAAGAATATTGCTAAAGGTGTTGTTTACGTAGCAGCAACTTTTAACAATACAGTAATTACAGTTACTGACGAAATGGGTAACGTTCTTGCATGGAGTTCTGCTGGTGCTTTAGGATTTAAAGGTTCTAAAAAATCGACTCCTTTTGCAGCAACAGAGGCTGTAGCTGATGCAATGGCAAAAGCAATGGAGCATGGAATTAAAGAGGTTGGTATTAAAGTACAAGGACCTGGTTCTGGTAGAGATACAGCTGTTAAGTCAATTGGTGCAACTGAAGGAATTAGAGTATCTTGGTTAAAAGATATTACTCCACTTCCTCATAATGGTTGTCGTCCTCCTAAGCAGAGAAGAGTTTAATCACTTTGGTGATTGAATCTATTTAATAGAATAATTAAAGGTATTACACATGGCAAGATATAGAGGTCCAGTTGAAAAACTAGAGCGAAGACTTGGTGTTGATCTCGGCTTAAAAGGTGAGAGAAGACTAGCAGGTAAATCAGCTTTAGAAAAGAGACCATACCCACCAGGGCAACATGGTCAAAGAAGAACAAAATTAAGTGAATATGGTGAACAGCTTCAAGAGAAGCAAAAAGCTAAATTTATGTACGGAGTATCTGAAAAACAGTTTAGAGCACTGTTTGCTGAAGCTAACAGAAAAGAGGGAAACACAGGGGCAATCCTTATTCAACTTTTAGAGCAGAGACTCGATAATGTAGTTTATAGAATGGGTTTTGCAACAACTAGAAGATTTGCAAGACAGCTTGTAAACCATGGACATATTTTAGTTGATGGTAAAAGAGTTGATATTCCATCATTTAGAGTTAAAGCAGGTCAAAAGATTGAGGTTAAAGAGAAGTCTAAATCAAATCCACAAGTTGTAAGAGCAATGGAGTTAACTAACCAAACTGGTATGGTTGAGTGGGTAGATGTTGAAAAAGATAAACTCTTTGGAATCTTTACACGAATTCCAAACAGAGATGAGATTTCAATTCCAGTAGAAGAGCGTTTAATCGTTGAACTTTACTCTAAGTAGTAGTTAGTAACAAAGGCAAAAAATGAAAAAAATTAAAGTAGCACCTTCACTTCCTGAAAATGTTGAAGTGAACGAACTGGGTGAAAACAGATCTGAAGTTATTGCCTACCCTTTTGAGAGTGGTTACGCTATTACATTAGCACATCCATTAAGAAGACTGATTTTAGGCTCTTCTGTTGGATATGCACCAATCTCAGTTAAGATTGATGGTGCGGCACATGAGTTTGATAGCGTACGTGGTATGCATGAAGATGTTGCTGTATTTATTATTAATCTTAAAAATATTCGTTTTAAACTTCCAGAAGGTGTAGAGAGATTTGAAGTCAACTACAGCTTTGTTGGACCAAGAGAGATAACAGCGGCTGACTTGGTTAATGATGATATTGAAATTGTTAATCCAGATGCTTTTTTAGCAACACTAAATGAAGATGCTATTCTTAATTTTACGGTTGTTATCGCTCAAGGTTTAGGGTATGTTCAAAGTGAAGATTTACGGGATGAAGTAGCAAGTGATAGTATTGCACTGGATGCATTCTTTACACCTGTGAAAAAAGCAAACTATGACATTCAGAATGTTTTGGTTGAAGATAACCCGAACTATGAAAAAATTGTCTTTGATATTGAAACAGATGGTCAAGTATCACCTGTCGATGCGTTTACTAATGCATTAGAGACGATGTACAAACAGCTTTCAGTCTTTAATGGAGTGCTTGATGTTGAAATTAATGCAACACCAATTAAGAGAAGTAATGATGACTCGGAGATTAAAGCTTATCTTGAGCCAATTGAATCTTTAGGTCTATCTGCACGTTCTTTCAATTCTCTTGATAGAGCAGGAATGAAAGTTGTTGGAGAGTTGGTACTTATGAGTACAACAGAGATTAAAAACATTAAAAATCTTGGTAAAAAATCATTAGATGAGATTTCTGAGTGTTTAGAAAATCTTGGTTATGGTGAAGATTTTGAATTGGCAGATAATACAAGAGTAAATCTTGTTAAGAAAATTGAGCAGCTTAAAGAGAGCGCTAAATAAAGGAACATAGATGAGACATAAACATGGATACCGTAAGCTTAGCAGAACATCTGCACACAGAGCTGCGTTGTTAAAAAACCTTTCTATTGCTCTTATTAAATATGGAAAGATAGAGACAACCCTTCCAAAGGCAAAAGAGCTTAGTCGATATTTTGAAAAACTTATTACAAAAGGTTTAAGTGGTGAAAATGCTCACCGAGCAGTATTTGCGCTTTTACAAGATAAAGAGTGTACAAACAAATTAGTAACAGAGATTGCTCCAGAGTATGCTGAGAGAAATGGTGGTTACACAAGAATTATTAAGACTCGTAACCGAAGAGGTGACGCAGCACCAATGGCAATTATAGAGTTAGTATAGCTCTTACTCCTTCTTTGAGAAACATTTTTTGTTTCTCAAAACTTTTCTATATTTCAATTCCCTTTTAAAATATTAATAGATAACAAAATAGAACTATGTAATATATTTTATGAATGATTTATATAAATTTTTAATATTATTTTAAAAAAAAGTGATTATAATGGGTATATGGAGATGTTAAAATTTATTTTTAACAAAAAGACACAAAGGAGATAAAATGAAAAGATTTTTAAATGTAATTGTGACATTTCTGTTCTTTAAAAAAGAGGAGAAGCTTCCAGAGATTCAAATTCAAGTTATTAGTTATAACAGTTAAGAGTTATTAGCTTAAGTGTTGAAGAGAGGTTCTTGATTTGAAAAATCTTTTTTTTCGAGAGTGCTTCTCTTTTTTTACTGAATCAATCCATAGTTTATTGATAAAAAAATAGATAAGTGTTGAGACACCTACTGAATAAGGAATTGTACCTACATATAGAGGTATAAGAATTTTATTCCAATTATTTGAGAACCAACTGAGTGTCAGTTCTATATTTTCTAATCCTTCATTTCCCAATAAAAAATTTCCTGTTTGATACTCCATATAGTACATAAATGGCATAGTAATAGGATTACTCAACCAGACCATAGAGATGGCAATAGGTACATTAAATTTTACAAACGGGGTAACAGAAAGAACAGCTAACATCTGCATAGGCATGGGAATAAAGCCCCAAAAGAGACCAATAAGAATACCTCGTGAGATAGATTTTCTATTGACAGATAGATACTCTCTTGGTATTTTATACTTTTTAATAAAGGCTTTTATTTTATCATTACTCTGCATTTGTTTTAAAAATTTTCGAATCATTATTTAACCATTGGTTTATTTTAATTGTATTTTATTCACTATATGTTTAGGTTTTAATGAATGTTGAGGATATTTATCTCAACCCAAAAGCGTGACGTGTTAAAAGTTAGCAAATTTGCTTGACAAACTTTTAAAGTTTATGTATAAATAGGGTACTATATAAGATAAAAAAAGGAGAAGCAAGTGCTTCCATTTACAGATGATGAGTTAAAACCTATTGTAACCGATATGCTTGAAAAAGCGAAAGTTTGGATACAAAAAGATGGTGGAGATGTAAAACTATTAGATATTAAAGATGGTACAGTCTACGTTCAGCTTCAAGGAGCTTGTGTAGGTTGTGGAAGTTCTGGAACAACTATTAAATTTGGTATTGAAAGAGAGATGAAAACATTTATCCATCCAGATATTAGAGTAGTTAATGTTCCTCATGGTATGGAAGATAAATTAGAACAACTAGGATAAAATAATGGCAAAAATAAGTCTTAATACATTACTCACAAGAGCTGAAGAGCAGTTCACATTAGGGAAATATGAAAATGCATTAAGAACCTATGGTCTGCTTTTAAAAGAGTATCCAACTGATTCTGATGCACAGATTGGTGTTTTCCTTTGTGACATTGGTTTAGAGAGTGCAGAGGAGGCACAAGCACTTTTTGACTACTATCAAATTATTAAGTCAGAACAAGATAATGCTCCTGAAGTGATGGCGGATATCTTGAGTACTTTAGATATTAGTCAAGGTAAAGTGGCAGAATTGTTAAGTGAGACAGTTGATAAAGCTGAATATAAAGATGGTATTGGATATCAAGATTTTTTGAAATTTATTGAAAATCGTGGAGATTTTAAACGTGCTTTTGAAGATGTAATGTTCTCTACTAGAGTAATTTTAAAAAATAAAAAAGAGTATGTTCTTTTTATTACTGAACTTATTGAAAAAAATCAGATAGAGTTGGCAACACAATTTTTAGACTCATTAAGTAATAGTTTTTTAAATGACCAAGAGATTTATGCACTCTATCACAAGATAAATGAGAAAAAACAAAATAACGAAAATTAAATAGAGAATATTTTATGAAAATAGATTTTAAAGTAGATAGATTTAACTATCTAACGGATGATACTACAGCTATAGATAGTGAAACAAAATTTCTTTTAACCCAACAAAATAGAAGATATTTTGATAAGTTAGAGAATAAACCAAGTTATATAACACCTAGTGAGCTAATTAAGTTTTGGGAGTTAAATTCACTTCGTGTTGTTGGTGTGACAGGAACTAATGGTAAAACAACTGTTACAGCAGCAATCTACTCTTTTCTTCTAGATTTAGGTGAAAAACCTGCACTTTTAGGAACAAGGGGTTTTTTTGTCAACGATGAACGAGTCGAAGAGAAGTCGATGACTACCCCTTCAATTTTGCATATTTTAAATGCTATGAAAATAGCTAAAGATAAAGAAGCAAACTACTTTATAATGGAGGTAAGCTCTCATGCTA
>JALVEV010000038.1 GCA_027030605.1 Campylobacteraceae bacterium
CCAACCTCTATAATGATGAAATTTTAACAGCCAAAGAGTTACCAATTTTGCTAACAGGGTATACTCCTTGTTTTAGAAAAGAGGCAGGAAGTGCAGGGCGTGACACTCGTGGTATGATACGTCAACATCAGTTCGACAAAGTGGAGATGGTGGCAATAACAACGCCACAGCAGAGTGAAGAGATATTTAAGATGATGGTAGAGAACGCTTCAGACATTTTAACTCAACTTGGGCTTCCTCATAGAGTAGTAGAGCTTTGTGGTGGAGACCTTGGGTTTTCAGCTGCTACAACTTTTGACCTTGAAGTTTGGCTTCCAGGGCAAAATAAGTATCGAGAGATTTCATCTGTCTCAAATACACGTGATTTCCAAGCACGAAGAGCGAAGATTCGTTATAAAGATGGGAAGAAAAATGTTTTGGTTAACACTTTAAATGGTTCAGCCCTAGCAGTAGGTCGAACGCTTGTAGCGATTATGGAGAACTATCAAAATGAAGATGGAACCATAGAGATTCCAGAGGTTCTAAAAAAATATATGTAGAAGATAATGCCTCTAATTTGAGGCATTGACATCTAAGTTTGAAATATACTCTGCTACCTCTTTAATGTCACTATCTGAGAGTGTACTAATTTGGAGTTTCATAATGTTTCCAAGACCATATTGGTCTAGTTCACCATTTTTATAAGCAGTTAACTCTTTAATAGTTTTATTTGCCTCTTGTCCACCTATACGTTTAGATTTATTGAGTGCTTGTTTCTCTCCATTTTCACCATGACAACCAGCACAGTTTTTATAAAGTTCAAGTGTATCTGCAAAAGTAAACATTGTACTTATCACAATTATAAATAGTAGTAAATATTTTTTCATGAAAAACTCCTAATCTGCTAACTATATAATAGTATACTATTTTTGTATAAAAATTGTGAAAAAAATTAGGTTCATTTTTAATTTCTCTTAGTTATGCTATAATAGTCAAAATAAATTCTAACAATGGAGATTTTAGTATGTTCAAAAAAACAGTATTGGCAACAGTTTGTATGTCAACGTTACTACTTGCTGAGAGTGGAGTAGGTTTAAATATAAATGAAAAAGATTTAGAGATAGATGCTGTTCTTGATTCACGAAATTTAGCAGCACTTCAGACAAGTAGTACAATTTATCAAGCAGATGTAAACTTTTTGTATGATGACGAAAATGCTAAAATGGTTGGTGCTGGTCTTGTAGCAACAAATAAAGTAGAAGCCCTAGAGGGGGTTGAGGTCTCTCTTGGAGCTAAGTTTATTTGGGCAGAGATTGGAGACAATGGCTCAACAGACTATAACTTTGCAGCAGCACCACTTATGGCAAAAGTTCGCTATACACTTCCTCCTCTCATGTACAATATTCCTCCTGTCTCATTTGAGGGTAGATACCTTTATGCTCCTAAGGTTTTAGCTTTTGGTAGCTCTACAGAGTATAATGAATTTAGAGTTAGTGGTCAAGTTGAGGTCATTGAAAATGTAGGTGTTTATGCAGGATATAGAAATATTCATACACGAGATTCTGATATAACTGATAGCCTTTTTAATACAGGTTTTTACGCTGGATTAAAGTTTACCTATTAACGTTAAAGGAGAAGTTAAACAAGGTAGAATCTTGTTTAACTTAAGTTAGTAGAGTATCCGCTACTCTACTGTTACAGACTTCGCCAAGTTTTTTGGCATATCTACATCATTTCCTAATCTTATAGATATTTCAAGTGCGAGTAGTTGGGTAATGACCATCATCTCAAAAAACTCTAACATTGGATGTGTATCATACTTAGTTTGAATAAAGTCATCAGAGAGTTCAAAGTAGTCAGGTGAGATGGCTAAAACCGTAGCATCTCTTGCACAAAGCTCCTCTACATTTGATTTAATTTTGTCATAGTGTATAGTTTTTGGCATAAGTGCTACAGTAAATAGCTCTGCATCAGCAAGGGCAATTGGTCCATGTTTCATCTCTCCTGCGGGGTATCCCTCTGCATGTAGGTATGAAATCTCTTTGAGTTTTAAGGCACCTTCAAGGGCTAATGGGAAGAAGAGGTCACGACCAATAAAGAAGAATCCATGACCATGTAGATAACGTTTAGAGAGACGAGTCAGTTTAGAGTGTAGTTTATCATCAACAAGTAGAGCTTTTGGAGTGTGTCTCATTGCTTCTAACTCTCTATTGAGAGTATCTTGAGTGATGGTTTTTTTAGCTTGTGCAACATAGAGTGTAAGCATCCAAAGAACCATGGTTTGTGTTGCAAATGCTTTAGTACTTGCAACTCCTTTTTCAATTCCTGCACGAGTTAAGATAGCACTGTCGCTCTCTCTTACAATAGAGGAGTTATCTACATTACAGATACTTAAACTCTTAAGTCCTGCTCTTTTTGCCATTTTTAGAGCCTCTAGGGTATCAGCTGTCTCTCCACTTTGTGAGATGGTAATAAAGAGAGTTTTGTCGTTGAGTAGTGGCTCTTTGTATCTAAACTCAGAGGCTATCTCAACTTGACAAGGAATTTTTGCCATTCGCTCAAGAAGATATGAACCTGCTAAAGCAGAGTGGTAAGAGGTACCACAAGCACAAATTTTGATGCTATCTATGTTCTCAAAGAGTTTTTCATCGAGTTCTTCAAAATAGATTCTATCATCTAAAACACGTCCCATCATAGTGTCATTCATCACTTGGGTCTGTTCATAAATCTCTTTTTCCATAAAGAAACGGTAGCCATCTTTTTGTGCTAAGGCTTTGTCAGTAGGTAGGGGTTGTTTAGTAAAAGTTTTAATTCCATTAGCATCAAAGAGTTTAACCTCTCCATCTTTAACATATCCAAACTCTCCATCTTCAAGGTAGTAAACCTCTTTTGCTCTACCAATTATAGGTGTATCTGAAGAGGCAAAGTAGATATCTTCTCCATCAAAACCAATAAGCATTGGAGAACCATTTTTAGCAAAGAAGATAGTATCAGCTTGAGCCTCTGTAATGAGTAGCGTAGCATAAGCACCTTCAAGTCTCTCAATGGTTTGTTGGAAGGATTTCCACGAATTGTTGTTGATGTTATAGTTCTTTTCAAAAAGATGAACAATAGTCTCTGTATCTGTTTGACTTAAAAACTCTATTCCCTCAGCTTGTAGCTCCTCTTTAAGCTCTTGATAGTTCTCAATAATTCCATTATGAACTACAAAGGAGTAAGCTCCCATGTGTGGATGAGCATTTAGCTCTGTTGGCTTTCCATGTGTTGCCCATCTTGTATGACCAATAGCAACTCCGAATCCTTGGCTAGTATAATCTTTTGTTTTCTCTCTTAAATTTTGTAGTTTTCCTACAGCTTTAAAGTTTTTAAGTTGTTTGTTCTCGATAATGGCAATACCTGCTGAGTCGTAACCTCTGTACTCTAACTCTTGTAGTCCATCTAATAAAATCTCTTTCTTTTCACTCTTTCCTATATATCCGACAATTCCACACATATATTATTGCTCCGTTAATTCTTTTATTATAACGTTAACATTATTACAAAAGTTTCCATTCTTTTCGATTAAAAATAGGTCATTAACTCTGTTCATTTTTGTATGAATTTTAGCAGAGGATATATCTATGTTTAAACTATCAAAGAGGTTTATAAGGTAAGCAAGTAGACCTTTTTGGTTAGAGCAGTTTAGTTGAAGCATGGCATGTTCTTGTGAGTGGTCACAATCTATTAAGATATTTTTTTCTAAAATTTTAGGTTTTTCAATATTTAATTGATGTCTATTGTTTAGAGAGTCAACAATAAGCTCTTGAAGATCAATATAGTCCCCCTCATCAATGGTTTCATTAAAATCAAGACGAAAATATTTAATGCCTGAAAAGAGTTTATAGATGTCCATCTGAACAATATCTAAGTGAGAGAGTTTGTAGAGTAGGTAACTTACATCAAAATTCTCTTTTCTTAAAATTTCGATGGTTAAAAACTTCTCGTTACTAATAATATAGTCATAATCTTTTAACTTTGATGCTCTTTTGACAATGTTAATAACTCTTTGAGGTGTATTTTTAATAAAAAAGTAGTCTGAACAAATTTTAAGTGTCTTCTTTTGTAAGCTTTTGGGTAGATGTTTAAAGCTCTCTAAACGTTGTATCTGACGCTCCTTTCTAACTCTTTTTGTTGTCTCTTTAAGAAGCCTTTCATTTGAAATTGCAATAGAGGCTTGTTGATAGAGTGTATGTATAAGTTGTGCAGAGAAGTTATTGTAGATAGGTGTTCCTACTCCATTCATATCGGCATAGGTTAAGATGTAGATGTAGTCAAGCTCTTTTTGTGTCTGAAAATGAGAAGAGAACTTTAAGATAGTCTGCTCAGCATGTAAATCCTCTTGTTGAGCTGTAATGCTCATTAAAGTATGGTAGAGAATAAGATTTTTCCCTATTTTAATCATCTCTTCAGAAAATCCTAGCTTTTTTCCAAAACCTTTAAAGAGAACGGTTCCTACTTGTGCATGTTCTTTTCTTCGACCTTTTCCTGCATCGTGAATAAGCACAACAGATTTTATAAAGATTTTCTCTTCACTGCTTAAATCTTCATAAAGTTTAGCAATAAATGGATTCTCTATATTTTCAAGAGCCTCTATACATTTAACCGTGTGTACCCCAACAGCATATTTATGGTAGCCATCAAACTGTGGTAAATCTATAATCTTTTTCATATAAGGAATGGTATATCCTAGAAGTTTTGTATCTATTAGGGTTGACAAGATAAGGTG
>JALVEV010000039.1 GCA_027030605.1 Campylobacteraceae bacterium
TTTTAGTGTAACTTTTTTTTGAACACTGCTACTTTTAGTAGCTCTATTCTCCTCTTTATAACAGCCAGAAAGAGCTAAAGCTCCAGCTCCAAGTACGCTAGAGGTTATAAAATATCGTCTTTTCATTGTTTTTGTTACCTTATGTTTTTGTATAGAGATTGTAACATTTTTTAGATTGTGAATAGAAATAGGAGTAATTTACTCTTTTTATGCTATTATCACTCTATGAATATAGAAGAAGTAATAGCCAATAACCAAGGTGGTACGGTTCTTTTTTTAGGACGTGTCACCAACTTTACCGAAGAGGAACTCACCAACTTTTTAGAAGCTCAAGGGATGAACTATGCCAATAAATATAGTGGTCAAGAGGTAGCCTTAACGGTACTTAGTACCATGATGACCCCTTTAGAGGATGATATCTCTTATACCCTTTATGATGCTAAAGTTCCAGAGGCTCGTTTAGAGGAGTTTGAAGCGTACTACACCAAACATATCAAACCCAATACCCTTATGATGTCTCTAAAACTCTCAAATGACCAAGAGCGACTAAAGCGTCAACTCAAAAATGAATCTTTTTCCGATGAAGTCTACTTAAAACTCTTTAAGATGTATGAGTGGGGGAGTGATGGAGTCTATGAAAATGATGACAACCGTGACATAACCATTACTTTTGTAAAGCGTTTCTATAAGCCAGATGAGTTTTATGACCCTGCAATGGTCTATTCACCTATTACCCTTTCGAACATTGCACGAGATGCAAAAAAGCCAGAGATTTTAAATGCCATGCTCTCCATGCCTAACCATGAGATAAAGCAGAGTAGAAAAGAGGATATGCGTCCTAAAAATCTAAGAGAGATAGTGGCTCTCAATGAGCATGTCTCTTCAGAAGATATTCGCTATCTTCTTAGTTTTAATGATGAACGAATCAATACCTTTTTAGCTTCGAACAACGCTATTGGTTTAAAAGAGCAAGAGCATATCTTAGCTACAGCCAATGAGGCAACTAAGCTTATGTTAACCCAAAATGATTCACTAGATGATAAGATATTTAAAGAGCTTTTAGTGGATGATGAGGTTATTGTTAAATCTCTATTGACTTTTCAGAAGATAACAAAAGAGAGACTTAAAGCGATTTTAGAAGCCAATCTAAGTGAAGAGGTTTTAGCTTATTTGGGAGAGAACCAATCTATAGAGGAGATAGCAGAAGAGCTACTTTCTATAAATAGACTATTAGACTATAAATTGGCTTCAAATAGAGCCATAAAAAGAGAACTGTTAGAGAGACTTTATGAACGATATGGTGCTGAATGGATGTTGCCTTTAAGTGAAAACCCCAATGTATCACCTAAATATTTGGAGGAGTTTTATGGTTCCGATAATCAAGAGGTTATTTTAAATTTAGCCTCCAATCCAACAACTCCAAAACCAATTTTAAAAGAGCTTTGTGAAAAGAATGAGCATGAGTTAAACAAGGCTCTAGCCGTCAATCCATCGGTTGAGTTGTTCTATTTAGAGATATTTGCTTTGGATTCAGAGCTTATACAACTGATGACAAAAAATGAGACCTATTTGGCAAGTGTTAACTCAGCACATGTGGGGATGAGAAGCGATGATAGATATTAAAACCCTAGAGGTCAAAAAGTACGCCGAGGTTGAACCCTTTATTGGGAATGGTAAGCCAACTATTATAGCATTTGGAATGAGCCACTGCTACAGCTGTTTGGCGATGTCTAAGATGTTTGCGGAGATTTTAGAGGAGCATCCTGAGTATCAGATTTTTGCTGTTGATGGGCAGAAAGAGCGTTTGATTTTACGCGACCGATATAGGCTAAAGTTGATGCCTGTGCAGGTTTTTTTTGATGCAGAGGGGAATGAACTGTTTCGGCATGAGGGGGCTTACAAAAAGCCAGTGTTGGAGATAATTATGAAAAAGTATGGATTTGGGGAGTACTAATGAGAGCAGAAGCGTTGAGTAGGAGTTTAAGTAGTCTGATTGAGGGGAAGATACCTGTGTTTGTTTGGGGTAGCCCTGGGATTGGGAAGTCTTCGATAGTTAAGCAGATTGCGTTGGAGAAAGGATTAGAGTTTGTTGATTTGAGGCTCTCTCTGCTTGATCCAACCGATTTAAAAGGGATTCCTTTTTTTGACCAAGAGCATAATGAGGCTGTTTGGGCAAGTCCTAGTTTTTTACCCAAAGATAAAAACTCAAAAGGGGTACTTTTTTTAGATGAGATTAATACAGCTCCACCATCGGTTCAAGCTTCGGCTTATCAGTTGGTACTTGACCGAAAAGTAGGGGAGTATGAGTTACCTAAGGGGTGGAGTATTGTCGCGGCTGGTAACAATGAGAGTGACCGAGGGGTTGTCTACCGAATGCCACCACCTCTGGCAAACCGTTTTGTTCACTTGAATATGGAGGTGAGTTTTGAGGATTGGAAAGGGTGGGCGTATAGTAGTGGAATCGATAGCTCAATTATTGCCTTTTTACACTATGACCAAAGTAAACTTTTTGAGTTTGACCCCTCTAAAAATGAGAAATCCTTTCCTACCCCTCGCTCTTGGGAGTACGTTCACAGAGTTTTGAGTTCAGAGGTGGATGAAAAGCTTTTAATGGAGATAGTCTCTGGAGCAGTGGGAAATGAGAGTGCTACAGCATTTATGAGTTTTAGAAAAGTGATGCACCGACTGCCTGATATTGATAAACTTTTAAAGGGTGAAGAGGTAGAGGTAGAGCATGAGAGTCAAGTTCTATTTGCACTTATATCAGGTATAGTAACGAATATAAAGCAGGAGTCTACGAAAGAGAAGATAGACAACGCTCTAAAGTTCTCTCTAACGCTACCAAAAGAGTTTTCAGTTATGCTTGTAAAAGATATGCAACAAAATAGAATAAATGTTGAGGGTTCAGCTGTTTGGGAAGATTGGGTTGAGGAGTTTGCTTATCTACTGGTTTAAGTAGATAAGCAATGATAATTATTTAGAGAACTGTTCTACATACTCATTGAGTTTCTCTTCGGAGATGACTCCTGCTTGAACAAACTGAACAATACCTTTTGCGTCAATAACAACAGTAAAAGGTATTGCCCCTTTCCAGCCACTGTTATCTGCAATATATCGAACAATCTCTCCTACATCATAATTTGAAAAGGTAGTGTAGTTAATGCCATGCTCTTTTTTATAGGCATTGATTGGGTCAACATCATGTTTTTGTACCTCTATAGCCATAATTCTAATCTTATCTTTGTACTTATTTTTTAGATTAATAAGATGAGGCATAGCCTCTCTACATGCAGGGCAATTTAAACCAAAAAATTCAAGAAAGACAACCTTTCCCTCTGTTCCTTCAATTTTAAACTCATTATCAACGGCATTGATTTTATAGCTATTCCCATCAGTATCGTACATCTCCATACTCTTAGCATAGAGCATATTAACTCCTAAAGTTAGTAAGATTAGTGCCGATATAAGTAATTTTTTCATAATAAACCCTTTTTTATAATTTAGGCTAGAAGTATAATAAAATTATGTGTAATAAATGTTGGAGGAGTTTATAAAGTATAGTTTCCCATCAAAAGATGGGAAATATAGAAGTAAGGGGAGGGAAAGATTATTCTTCTCCTGCTGCACCTTTTTCAATCATTTGCTCCATTGCCTCTTTTACTGTAGTAGCATACTCAAGAAGTTCTGGTGGAAGTGTATGACCTCCATGAATCATCATATCAAGAGCCATTGTGTAGAGCCAAATGTCACCATTTTTATCTTCAACAATACCAACTCTACATGGCATAAAACCTACAAACTCACCAGAGTAAGAGAGGAAGATATCAGCAATACTTGGAGAACAGTATGAACGGATATGTGTATAGAGTCCACCATCTTTCATAAACTTACCACCACGTGGCATAGTTTTTTCATCTACTTTTGCAAGTCCATGTTCATCAGCAACTTCATCCATAATCTCTTTAGCATTTTCAATCGCTTCCTCTTTACTCATATCTTCAGGGATAATTAGTTTTCTTTTAATTACCATACCTTTAGCAGGGTCACCTGTTGTAAGAACTTTATCAGCCATATCCATATAGAGACCAAGAGCTTGACCATCCATCTTACCTAGACTAGAACCATACTTAATACCTACTAAAAGTAGTCCTGCAACTACAAGAGCACCAATAATGGTAAAAATGCCTTTTAACAATTTCATTTTATTCCTTTGAACAATTTTTTATATCTACATTATAGAGATAGTTAATTAAAATTGAGATTAAATAGGTGAATATTATATTTACATTGTAACATTTATAACTTTTTTGGATAAACTATATGATATTTTTATTACACTATTTAGTGTTATAGTTACTATTCAAAGATTTAAAAAGGGAAGAGTATGAATCGTGGCAAGATAATTTCAGGTTTTGTAGCTTTAGCTATCTATCTAAGTATTATTTTTATGGTACTATTTTTTTATAATATTCATAAAACTAAAGCCAAAAATTATGTTGAAAAAAATTCAGATAGAGTTACTGTAACACTTGTCAATAGTGATAAGACAGTTTTTAATAAAAGTACAAAAAAATCAACACCTAATAAGCCTGTACCTAAAATTGTTCCTCATCTTAAAACACCTATTGTGAAGAAACATACTCCTACAAAACATATTCCTAAAAAAATAAAAAGAGCTAGTAAGCCTATTCCTAAACCTAAACAGGTTGTTCCTAAAAAGAGAGTACCTAAAAAAGTTG
>JALVEV010000040.1 GCA_027030605.1 Campylobacteraceae bacterium
ATAGTCAAGTAGTGGTGTTGCAGGGAAATGCTCTGCTGCATAGTTCATAAGTCCTGTAACTCTTAGGTCAGGGTTTTTAAGAGACTTAATTCTGTGACCAATACCAGGAATTGGAATACCTTGTTTTTTCATATAACCTAAGAACTCTTTTGGAGATAGGTTATTGTCATCTGCATACTTAAAGTATTGAGCAGCACCATCAATCGCTCCACCAAATCTAGGTCCAATAGTAAGAAGACCAGTTACAAGTGACTCAACAACAGATTTACCTGCACGTGCTGTTACTTTTGCATTGTGAGCTCCTGAAACGGCTGGTCCATGGTCTGCTACTGTTTTAATTACAGTTTCGATGAACTCTGTAGCCCATTTTGGATACTGTTTTTTGAACCAGAGAAGTGAAATAACATCACCTATACCTTTACCTGTATCAGGTGTTGCAACAGATGAGATTGGGAAACCTGCGTAAGTTGCCTCTTCCCCTCTATCATCAGAGATAGTACAGATAAACTGCTTAGGTCTTCTTACTTTTGGTACGGTGTTAATTTCAGGCTCTGGAATATCTTGAATAATACCCTCAGCATGTAATTTGTGGTAAACCGATGCAATCATTTCAGGTAGGTCATTAAATGAGTTAGGTACATGAATACCTGCATCTCTCATTGCATTGTTTTTATACTCTGCTGTCTCCATCTCACCATTTGCAGAAGCTCCAGCGTGACCAAACTGAACACCACTGTCGTAATACTTAGCAATAGTACCAATACACCAAGCAATAATTGGTTTCGTAATCTTACCTGATTTAACAGCTTCAATTACTTTGTACTCCTCTGTACCACCAACTTCTCCAAGTAAAATCATATATTTTACATCTGGATTCTCTTCCATTCTAAGAAGATTATCGATAAATACAGAACCAACAAATCTGTCTCCACCAATCGCTACACCCTCTGCAATACCATCAGCATTAATAGCAATAATGTTAGAGAGTTCATTGAAAAGACCACCTGAACGTGTTACAAGACCACAAGAACCAGCTCTATGAAGTTTAGAGTTAATAATGTTGTCTATAGTACCACCAATGTTAGCAATCTTAAATGCACCTGGAGCAATAGCACCAACTGTAGCAGGACCAATTACAGTAACACCAAGCATTCTAGCTTTTGTGTTCATACCACGTGCTAATCTCTCAGGAATACCCTCAGCAGTAATCATAATAGTCTTAAACCCACCAATCTCAAGAGCTTCCATAGTTACATTGTAAGCAGTTCTAAAAGATGCAAAGTTTAAAAGTACATCTGCTTGTGGTTGTGCTGCTTTTGCCTCTGCTGTACTCTTGTAAAGAGGAATCATAATCTCATCTGCACCATAGAAGAACTTCTCAAACTTGTTTGAGCTAGTCGGTGCAACAATAGCAGCTACCGATGGTTTCTCTCTTTTAATAGTATAGTCATAGTCCAACATTCTTTGGATAGCAGTTTTGTTGTTATTCCAAAAAATTGCTTGTGTATCTTTAGTAAATAATTTTGACATTCTCTTCTCCCTACTTCTCTTCTAGTGCCATACGAACAATATCTGTTACGTGTGTTTCAGGCCCATATACTTCGATGTCAAGACCCAATCTATCGGCTGCTTCTTTTATATCTTTAAGACCCTTTTCATAGTTTGGTCCACCACGTCTTACATAGATTTTAATACCTACCTCTTTCATCTTATCAGCATAGTTTTCAAATGCTTGAATAATTCCTGTAAAGGTTTTAGCAACATCGGTAAAGTTAGCAATAGCTCCACCAATAATTAAAATCTTATCTCGACCTTGTGCATCTTTCTCTCTTGTCATCAAATCAAGAATTGTCTCTGCATAGAACTTAGTCTCACCTGTAGTAGGTCCACCAGAGTACTCACCATAATTTGCAAGGTCTTCAATACCTGCAAAATCTGCAATGGTATCAGCATAAACAACTGAAGCACCACCACCTGCAACCATAGTCCAAATTCTAGCCTCTGGCTTAAGAAGTGTTAACTTAAGTGACGCACCTGTTTTAGCATCTGCCTCTTCAACAGCTAATACTTCAGGAGACTTCTCTTCCATACCAAATGAAGTTGGGTACTCAATATCACCCCACTCTGAAGTCATCATAAATCCAGCTGTATCATCAAGTTTTGCAACCATATCAAGAAGCTCAACTTTGTTACCTTGAAGTACAAATGGGTTAATCTCTAAGTATGCAAAGTTTAAGTCACGATACGCTTTAAAGAAACCAATTGCAAATTTAGCAAAGTTCTCTTTGTCACCCTCTGCAACATCAGCAGGAACATTTGCTCTGATTTTTTCAGCAATCTCCTCTTCAGTCTCAGTAATTTTAAAAGCAACCTCTGTTACCTTCTCATCCCAACCCTCTTCTACTTCCATTCCACCTTCAGCAGACATATAGAGCATATCTTCATCACCAACACAAGTAGCTGAAATGTAGTACTCCTCCTCTTGTGTGTGTGGAGTAAACGGCTCAACAATAAAGTGTGTTAACATATCTACCGATGGTTCACCAACTGGTGTATCACCATCAAAAGAGAAGTAAACTTTTTGTTTACTTGAACTCTTCTCATCAATCCATGAAGCTGCTTTTTCAAGAGTTACATCACCAGGTTTTTGGTCTTTAAAAAGCACAAGACCATTTTTTCCTCTTTTCCCAAAAAGCATATCTGGTTTTGCTACCAAAGTTTTTTCGTTTAACCATGCATTCTCTTTTGCAGCCTCTTTTAATTCAGCTCCATTTTGAACCAATACTGTTTCATAAGAATAAGTAAAATCTGGAAAGTACTTATCCCAATGTCGAGCTAAAATTGACTTTGCGTCATATTCTCTAATCGCTTTTTGAGCCATCGAGTTCTCCTTGTTTAATTTGTGTTGATGTTAGTCTATCATTACAAGGATTTAATCTCTATATTAGCAACTTATACTCTTTAGAAGTTTCACTTATCTGTGTATTTTAGGAACATCTCACTCTTTACACGCTTCTATACCATAATATTTTAACTGATATTGTCGTTTTTGATTTTTAACAGTGTAACAATTCTCACCAATCTCTCTTAGCTCCTTCATCTGCCAATAGGGTTGATAGAAAGGATAAGCAAAATGTTTAGATTTATCTTCTATAAGTGAGAAAAAGAGCTGATGAAATACAATAATAAAAGTTGTTAAAAAGAGAGAAGCCACAACAATTTTGAGTCCTAGCTTATAGTTTTTTTGAAATTGAGGTAGACGTACCTGAACTGTTCGTTGATAGACCAATATCATTAGAACAACTGCCACAATAACATAAGGAGCAAAATCGGTCATAATCACCTGTTGCCGTAAAGAGAGTAAGATAGAGAGAATAAAAGCTGTAAAAGAGATATACCATAAAATATCTTTCTTTTCACGAAACCAAATTCTATATAGAGCATAGAAAAAATAGATAAATACAAAAGGAGAAAAGAGTGCTAAATATAGACCTATAAGTTCTAAAAACTCCCCACTTGGGTGTCCTCCTATATCTAACTTGTTAAAGTAAAGTAAAGATACAATAGTAAAAAGAAGTGAAAAAATAAACAGTGTTCTATCTTTTTTAGATAGAGCAAATAGGGATAAACCTATAAAAAAGATAATAGAAGCATCATGAATAAAAAGTAATAGTGCCATAATAACAATACTAACCCACAAAAGCTTCTCTTCTTGATAAACAATTAAAAAAAGTAGTACTAAAGTTACAACAACAACAGCAATATTAACAATAACTGAAGCAGTAATAATCCCAGGAAGCAGTGCAAATATCATTGTTGCAAAATAGCTCTCTTCCTCTTTTTTAAAATAGGACTTTGACATTATATAAAAAAGATAAATGTTAATTAATCCAAATAAAACAAAAGGGAAACGAAACGATAAGCCACTCTCAAACCAACTATTAGTAATATGCGTTAGAAATTTTAACACTATATCATCAGTTGAATAATAGACAAAAGCTTCATTTGGTCCAATGGGTAGAGTTATGGCTAAATAGACTAGAGCCACTGCATATAAAATATAAAAACTATAAAATGCTATTCGGCTCATAATGCTCCATTAAAGTTTTAAAAAGTTATCTAACATCTCATAACCATACTCAGACATAATCGACTCAGGGTGAAACTGTACCCCATAAATGTTTTTATCTTTAATCTCTAAAGACATAATCTCATGGTCATCTTTGGAGCAAGAGGTAACCACAACCTCATTTGGAAGATTATCTTTGTTGACAGTCAAAGAGTGATATCGAGTTGCTCTAAACTCCTCTGGCAACCCTTTAAATATAGGAGTCTCTCTCTCAATCTCTACTTGAGAAGTCTTTCCATGCATCATATTTTTAGCACGAATCACCTCTGCCCCAAATGCTTGAGCTATGCTTTGATGTCCTAAACAGATACCAAAAATAGGTGTTGTATCTGAAAACTCTTTAATCACATCAAGGGTTACCCCTGCGTCATCAGGCGTAGCAGGGCCAGGGGAGATAATAATCTTCTCAGGATTTAACTCCTTAATCTCCTCTACACTCAACTCATCATTACGAATTACCTTTAAATCTGCACCAAGTTCTAAGCAATACTGCACTACATTGTAGGTAAAACTGTCGTAGTTATCTATCATTAAAATCATCTTTTTGATTCCTCATTTTAAGTAAAGGAAGTATAACAGATGACTACTTTTAAACAAATTCAGAGCTTTTGAGTTATCCAAAAGAGTTTTTAAGAGAAAAATCTAAAATTTCTCTATAAAATTAAGATAATAGATAAAGGAGTATAGTGTTAAAAGTAATCAAGACTCTATTTTTGATTCTGATAATTATTGGATGTGAGAATAAAGTAGAAGAAGAGAAAACAACCTATGAGAAGTATGGAAACAAATACCATATTCCATGGGAAAAAGATTTACCATCTGCTTTTGATAAAGCAAAAAAAGAGCATAAGATTGTTTTAGTTATGGCTGTTAGCCAAGGGTGTAGATGGTGCGAAAAGATGAAAGCTGAAACACTCTCTGACAAAAAAGTTTTAAATAAACTAAAAAAATATATTTTAGTTATGGCAGATAGAGAGACTCCTAAAGAGCGAAAAGAGTTACCACCCTTTAAACATGTTCCTGTTATCTTCTTTATGAATGACAAAAAAGAGGAGCTTGACTCTCTACGTGGATACTTTGATAAAGAGGATTTTTTAGCCTATCTTAATGAGTTTGAAAATGAGTAACAGAGTTCTTTCAAAGCTAGGAACCGATGGCTCGATTCCAAAGTGTTTTGCAAGATATTTAATTAAAAAAAGGAGATTTATACTATATGAGAATTAATGCAAGTGCTACCGAAGCAAAGAGTGCCAATGATTTGGTAGAGTATCTACAAAACTACTTTGTAACTAAACTAAATGATGTTTCACATACCTTTGGTAACTCTCAAGAGTTTGAGGCTGTTGAGTGGTTACGAGATGAGGGTCGTCATGGTGGAGGGGTACGTTTTGAAGCAAGAGATGAGACGCTCTTTAACCGAGCCTCTGTCAATGTCTCCCAAGTTCACTACGATGATGACAAGAGTAAAAAACTAAGTTCAGCTACAGCTATCTCTTCTATTATTCACCCTAAAAATCCTCATGCTCCCTCTATGCATATGCACTTCTCTTGGACACAAATGAGAGATGGCAAGGGGTATTGGCGATTGATGGCTGACCTTAACCCCTCTTTAGTTCCTGATGATGTCTCAAAAAGAACCTTTGATATGATGTTAGAGAGAGCAGCAGGTGAAATGTATATTGAAGAGGGAAAAGCTCAAGGGGAGCGTTACTTTAACATTCCTGTGTTAGGACGGACACGAGGGGTTAGCCACTTCTACCAAGAGGGGTTTAACACAGGAGATTTTGAAGCAGACAGAGCCTATGTTGAGCAGTTTGCTAAAAAGGTTATAGATGCTTATATTGGGATTGTTATTCAAGCACTACAACACTATACCTCATTTAGTAAAGAGGAGCAACAAAAGCAGATAGATTACCATACCCTCTACCTATTTCAAGTACTTACTCTTGACCGTGGAACAACCTCTGGTCTTTTAGTACATAACCAAAATGATGTAGGAATTATGGGTTCTCTCCCCTCTCATGTCAACCCTGACCTCTTAGCCTCATGGGTTAAAAAGATGCCTAAACCACAAGATGAGTTAGTTACTGCCCTGCTTGAAGCTCTACCAAAAGAGAACCCAGCCCCTGTAGAGATTGAGACAAAAATTAAACTAGCAGAAGCTGTACGAGAGCATTATAAGAGATACCCCGAAGCTCTCTCTTTACAAGCCTCAGGAAAAATTATTCCTACAACGGTGGAGAATCATACATAATCCTATTGGGTTATCACCTTAGTGTCGATAACCTCTAACTCTTTGACTTTTTTATCTTCAAGTCGCTTACCACGCCAGTAGTACCCACCAATCGCACCACCTGCAGCAGTCATCGTTAAGAGTCCTGCTGTAACAAGTTGAGCTAACATAAAGAGAACACCTACCCCCAATACACCTGCAAAGGCAGCACCTACTTTAAAGTTGGCTTTTGCATGGGTCATCTTTGCCTCTTTTGCAATCTCTTTTTGAGCTTGTTTGACTACTTTTATCTTCTCTTTTTCAGCCTTTACCCGTAGCTCCTCTCGCTCTTTTGCAAAACTATCTTTTATCTTGTGTTCTCTATCTTTCTCAAACTGTTCACTAAGTGATGAAAACCAAAAAGCAACCATAACAGCAACAAACAGAAGAGGAACAACCAAACGTAATGCACCCATCTCATCAAATGTTTGAGGTGAGATTGCAAAGAGTACAATAGTAATTAACTCTACTAAAACAATACCTAAAAAAAATTTAAATATTTTCATTATTTTAAATCCTCCGACCAGAAAAACTCTATCCACCCCTGTGGTTTTTTGACCCACCAAGTAGGCTCAACTATAGCTGTTGATTTACAAAATAGAGAAGCTGTAAAAAATGTTACCTTTGGGTACTTTTTTTTTAACACATCAAGCACAATGACCAAAGTATCACCACTGTCTACAATATCATCAACAATCAAAACCCGATTTGAATTTTCAAGATTGGGAATGTGAAAAACCTTAACCTCATCCAGTTTTATTGTCTCTTCATAACCAATGGTATTGATAGCATAGACTTGACGAACATCATAAAACTCCCCTAACATCTGCCCCATACAAAGCCCTCCACGAGAGATAGGAACAATGGTATCAAAGTTTTTGTCTATCTTTTTTATCAATATTTTTAAATCTTCTCTAAATTCATCATAAGGATAGTATATTTTATTTGTCATAACTAATTATAACAAATTAATCAAAAAGAATGTAGAATAGTGTATATAAAGGAGTTTATTATGAAGATGTACGTTCTATTCTCAATACTCTCGGCTCTTCTTTTTGCCCAAAACCCTGAGCCTAAACCCTGCGACAACCCAGCTGTTGCCACTGATGATTTAGGAAAAAAGTTTCGTTATGGTTGTTTTTGTGGAGAGGACTATCCCAATATTCAACACCCTTCCAAAAAGAGTTATCGAGATTTAAACCTAACAGAGAAACAGGAGTTAATAGCACAGTATAATGCTATCGCTCCTTATGATGACATCGACAAGGTGTGTCAAGAGCATGATATCTGTTTTATTATTTTTGGAAGAAAAGCAGAATCATGTAACGACACTATCTATAGTGAGTTAAATCTACTCGAAGATAAATTTCGTAAAAAAGAGAGTAAAGAGAATCATTATGAACAGTGTGCCAATTTAGCCAGTGATATGGGGTCAGTTTTTCATACCATCTTTGCCCCTTCTGATGATGACGACACACTATTTGACCTTGGAATACTGATGATAAATGGTGCAGTAACAGCTGCAAATAAAGGGTTTCAAGAGTCTATTGATATGTTAACTCAAGAGGAGGAGCGTTACCCTCCTGCAAATGTAAAATGTATGGTTTCAGAGAAATAGAAACTATTGGTACAATGCCAATCGTACCCTACGAGTAGAGTTTTAACTCATTGTAGAGACTATCTCTCTCTACAGGAGTAAAGCCCGAATTTTTAATAAGAGCAACAAACTCCTCTAGCTCCATACCATTGGCACTTTTAGCACCAGCAGCCGATTGAATTGCCTCTTTCTCTATGGTTCCATCTAAATCATTCGCTCCAAACTCTTGAGCAATCAAAGCCAAATTAATAGTAGAGGTTGCCCAATAAGCTTTAATATTTGGAATATTATCAAGTAAAATTCGTGCAATAGCATAGGTTTTTAAAATCTCTTGACCAGTTGGATACTCTTTAACATTTAAAAAGTTATTGTCTCGTTGATAGACCAACGGAATAAAGGCATTAAACCCTCCTGTTCTATCTTGTAAATCTCTAAGCCTAATCATATGGTCAATCCTATTAGCTCTGCTCTCTACATGACCAAAAAGCATAGTAGCATTAGACTCTTTGCCTCTTTTATGCCACTTCTCATGAATCTCTAACCACTCTTCTGATGTCACTTTACCTTTACACAAATACTCTCTAACCTCCTCATCAAATATCTCAGCACCTCCACCTGGCATAGAGTCTACTCCACTCTCTATCATAAGGTCAAGCACCTCATCATAACTCAAACCATATTGACGGTGAAGAAAATCTACCTCTGCGGCAGTCATAGCTTTAATATGTACCTCTGGAAACCTCTCTCGTATCTTTCTAAAAGCCCCCATATACCACTCTACTCCATCATTAGGATTATGAGCTGAGACGATGTGTAACTCTTTTGCCCCTTTCTCAATAGATTTTTGAGCAATCTCTAAAATCTGCTCATGACTCATAGTGTATTGATTAGGATTTTTACGACTTGCTGAGTAGGCACAAAACTTACAAATATCTGCACAGACATTAGTAGGATTAATATGCCGATTTATATTAAAGTAGGATTTCTTTCCAAACTTCTCTTGACGAATCTCATCTGCTAACTCACCCAAAACAAATAAATCAAGCCCATAAAGAGCTTCTCCCTCTTCTTGTGTTAACCGTTCTCTATTTTTTACTTTTTCTATTAAATCCATTTTGATAGTTCACTTCATACTTTTTTGGCATTATACTCAAATAGCGTTAATAGAACCTCTCTTCTAAATATATTAAGATTTAGTTAAGATAAAAGTTCCCATTCTACTTAAATGCATATACGAATATCTATATTTTAATTTAAGATAAAGTTTTTAATTTTATAATTCTTAAATTTTTTTACTAAAAGGACTCTTAAATGAAATTTAAAAAGATAATCTTGTTTTTTCTATCTTTTATCCTTCTAACTATATCATTAGAAGCAAAAGATAGAAAAATTAATAAAGCTTATCTACGCTATTACATAGAAGCCACAGCAAAAGCAAAGTTAGGAAAAAAATACAAATGGGGAGGAAATGGTCCCTATGCCTATGACTGTTCAGGGTTTACCAAAGCTGTATTTGCTCTAAATGGTATAAAAATCCCAAGAAACTCTTGGAAACAAGCTCAAATAGGCATGAAAGTTAGTCGAAAAAACCTACGCAAGGGTGATTTGATTTTCTTTAACTCTAAACACCATAAGGGTGTTAATCATGTAGGTATTTACATAGGTCATGGTAAATTTATTCATGCAAGTAGATTTCACAAGCGTATTGTAATCTCTCCACTTAGAGAGTATCGTCGCTACTTTAAGTGGGGATGTCGAGTAAGTTAAACTACTCTTTGATGCAATATAATCTTATCTTCTGCCTCTTCAAGATTGGCAGAACCTTTTCGCTTATCATAAACAACGACAAAGACTTCATCTCCTGATTGAAGATAGTTCTTCTCTCCAAACTCAGCATAAGCAGTTGCTCCAATAGAGATAAGGGCTTGTTGAGGGTAAGCTGACCAAGATTTTTTTCTGAAATCTTTTTTGCACCCTCTTTTCGAATGGTACAGTCATTAAAACTAGTAAATTTTTTAGCCTCTAATCCTATTACCTTTTTTTCTTCATCATAACTTATTATTCTTTTTTCTTAATCTATTTTATTGAGCTACAAATAATATCATAGATAATTTAAAAATTACAAAGAGTTCATAACTAACTAAGAAAAGTTAAGCTAGAATAAAACTTAACAGTTTTTCAACAAAAAAACATACTAAAGAAACAGACTAAGAAAAAATATCAAGGAGCTGATAAAATGATTCAAAAAAAGACTCTTCTTAAAAGTTTTTTAATTCTTTCACTATTTGCTTCATCTGCAACTGCCGTTGAAGTAAATATAAAAAAAGGACTTCCCTATGTCGATATTGAGATAGATGGAAAACCTTTTAGAATTGAAAGAATTCAAGATACTAAGCATAAACTTACTAACTCTTACAGTAAAACTTCTCGTCCAGCTCCTCCATTTAGCATACAACCCTTTCAACCAATTAAAGGTATTGAGACGGTTAGTGAGTTAGATGTACTTGATTTTCTTCAAAATAAAGTAGCTAAAAACCAAGGTATTTTAGTAGATGCAAGAATGCCAAAATGGAATAAAGCAGGAACTATCCCAGGTGCAACTAATATTCCTTTTTCAATTTTAGCCTCAAAAGGGAAAAATCACTATATTGAGAAGATTTTCTCTCTTTTAGGAGTTAAAAAAGCTGGAAAGAAATGGGATTTCACTAATGCACAAATGCTACTAATTTTTGACAATGGTCCATGGTGTCAACAGGGGGTACGTGCCATGAAGAACCTAGTTAAACTAGGGTATCCAAAATCAAAAATGTTATACTATAGGGGTGGTATGCAATATTGGCAAATTTTAGGTTTAACCACAATTATTCCAAAATAACATATAATAAAAGGAGAAATTATGTTACATAAAGATGAATACAATCAAGAAGAGTATAATAACTACTATAAACAAGAGGTAGAGGGAGCTGAACTAAATGACTTAGGAAATGATGAAGAGAGAGGTATTGGTAAACTAATTATTGGATTACTTATTTTTGTTCTATTGTCAGTTGCTGGATATTTTGGATATAAGATGATGGGAGCATCTAATAGTAATAGCCCTGTTGATGAAAGTCTAAAAGTTTCAATGGACAGCTTACCTCAAAGTGTACAAAATGAAGTTGAAATTGAGAAAAGTGATGAAACTACTATACTAAAAGAACAAAAAGAGCAAACAAAAAAGAGTGAAGAGGTAAATACAACACAAAATACGCCAAGTACCACAGTAGAAAAAAAAGATGACCCAACAGAAAAAAGCGTAGAGAATAAAGTCTCTGATAAAGTTCAAGAAGCTGTTGCTTCATCAACATCTAAAATGACCCCTGAAGAGATAGCTGCGATTGTTGCTGCTGTAATGAAACAGGTAAATCAAGAAAAAAGTAGTTCAAGTCAATCAACTCCTACTGTAGAAAAACAAGATAAAGAGCTTATAAACAAACTTTCAACTACAGAAGTAGACTCTGTATCGGATAACTTAGAAGAGGCTTTAGAGAACGTTAATATTAGTGAAAATACACATATTGATAATAGTAAAAAGCAAGTTGATGTTTATAATAAAGTGAGTGTTCAAAATAGTAAAGGAACAGATAGCCTAAGTCAACTCTCCGAACTAATTACTCATGAAATCGAAGATGCTAAAGTATCAAGTAATACTACTACAATAAATGAAGAAGATAAAGAGTATAGTACCAAGATTAAAAAAGAGGTTGTTTTCCGTGAAAAAGAGATGAGAATTATTGTTGTTAAAAAAGGTGATACACTTGGTAAACTAGCTAAAAGAGCTTATGGTAATGTTATGGAGTATAAACGTATCTACAAAGCAAACCCAGAGATAACAAGACCAGACCGTATCTATATTGGACAAAAGATTCGTATTCCATTAGATTAGTAATATAAGAATATTTCAAAGGAAAAATAATGAAAAAACTATTTCTAGTTCCCTTATTGATTACTTCTCTCTTTGGAGAGAATGTTGTTGTAAAAATTACTAAAGATATCCCATATATCTATACTACAGACTCAGGTAAAAAAGTTAAAATTGAACGGATTCAAGATGTCAACAACCGATTAACAGATGACTACACCAAAACTTCTCGTCCCTGTCCACCATTTTGTGTACAACCAACTCATGTTTTTCCAGGTATAAAAAATTTTGAAGAGCTTGAGCTTCTTAAGTTTATGCAAGATGAAGTAGCTACAGGAAAAGGGGTTGTTATCGATGCTCGTCTAAAGAGTTGGTTCGAACTAGAGACTATTCCCTCTGCTATTAACATTCCATTTCCCATTATACAAAATGCTTCCAAAGAGAAAGCAAAAAAAATCTTTACTCTTTTAGGTATGACCATTGATGCAGATGGAACATGGAACTTCTCAAAAGCTAAAGATTTAGCCGTTTTCTGTAATGGTGTTTGGTGTGGGCAATCTTACCACCTTATCTCAGGCTTATTAAAACACCACTACCCAAAAAGTAAAATATTTTACTACCGTTCAGGTTTTCAAGGATGGAAACTTCTTGGTTTAACAACTATTGTTCATAAAGAGATAAAAAAAGATTAAACTACATACAAAACTCTTTGGAATCGGAAACTTTAGTCTCTAATAAGATGAGCCTTAGTGCTTTGCACTCTCTGTGAGAAAGCCATCGGTTCCTAGTTTTACTTTACCTCAAAATTAAAATATCTATTTTTGTAAGGCTCATCTTCTAGAGTAAAATGCCACCACTCTTGGGCATAAGCTCTAAATCCATATTTTGTCATCACTTGATTTAGCAACATTCTGTTGGCTCTTTGTTGAGGAGTTATCTCTGCATAATGTACCCACGACTCTTTCCCAAAAAAGTCAAAACTAGACCCCATATCTAGCTCCTCTTTTGTTTTTAAGTCTATAATAGTTAAATCAACCGTACTTCCTCTGCTATGTCCTGAACGTTTTGCTATGTAGCCCTCTTTAAAAAGATTTCTCTTTAGCACATTTGGGTAGTACTCCTGCTTCATTTTTTTATCAGCTAAATCTCTACCCCAACGAACAAAATGGTCAACTGCTCTTTGTGGTCGATAAGCATCAAATATCTTAAGCCCTAAACCAAAGCTCTCTAGCTCTTTTTGTACCTTTGCAAGGGCAAGGGTTGCTTTAGTGGTCAAAATGGCTTTAGGAGCTAAATAACCATCTATAACCTCTCCTACAAAGTTATTAGTTGAAACATAGCGTAGTTCTAGCTCTATGGTTGGTATTTTCTCTTTTACATAAGAGAAATCTTTTGGAATCTCTGCAAAAGTAAGCAGTGTTGTATATGTTAAAAGTAATAATATCTTTTTCATAAAAGAGATTGTAGTTAAAAAAGATAAAAGTAAGATTTTTGTTAGTAAAAGTGGTGCGACGGGAGGGATTTGAACCCTCACACCCGTTGGGCACTACCCCCTCAAGATAGCGTGTCTACCGTTCCACCACCGTCGCATATATTAGAAAAATTAGCTTTTAAAGAGCTACAACTTATTTGGTAGGGTGGAATTATACCACCCTAAGCTTATGTCATCTTTAAACTAAGACTATCCAAGGAATGGGTTAGCGTAAAGAGCGATAAGAGCAATAACAAGTGTATAGATAACTTGTGCTTCAATCATCGCAAGAGCAATAAACATAGTAGTCATTAGTTTACCACCAAGACCTGGGTTTCTAGCTGTACCAGCAATAGTTGCAGCAGCAGTATGACCCATACCAATAGCTCCACCAAGAGCAGCAAGACCAAGACCAACACCAGCAGCAACTACTGAGTAAGCTTGAATCATAGATGTACCTTCATCAGCGAAAGCAACAGCACCAAGTGCCAAGAAAAGTAAGAAGAACTTCTTCATTTTATATCCTTAAGTTTATGGGCTTTAAGTCTCCCTTGACTGCGTTCCAAAGTCCGTTCGGCTTGCGTAAACATGTAAAACATGCCAACAGGCACATAAATGCAACCTGTTTCCCTACTTATCACTTTGTAGTAACGTCGCGATTATAACCAATAAAATATATGATTTAGTTAGTAATTTCAAAAAAAAATTGAAAGAAAAAGGTAAAAAAAGTAGATGGTACTAAAAGAAACAAAAATTATATTTTAAACCTTCAAAAACCCAAAAGGCACAGCATACATATTCTCATCTAACTTCAAAAAAGTATCTCCTCCATAAAGAACAATACCCTTATCAAAAAGTTCAGAGGTCTCTTTTTGTAAATGGTAAATGTGCTTAAAGTCACTCTTAGAGACAGACTTAGAAGCTTTTATCTCTATAGCTACTATCTTTTGACCATAATCTAAAATAAAATCTATCTCTTTTTTATCGGTTGTTCGGTAGTAGTAGAGTCCAACTTTTTTAGAAGCAGAGCTATTTGCTTTGAGTAGTTCATCATAGATAAATGTTTCTACTATGTCGCCTTTATAATGCGATTTTTCAAGCTCATCTTTAGAGTTTATCTGTAAAAGATGGTTTAAAACTCCTGTATCGGTAGCATATATCTTTGGCGTTTTTATCAGTCTTTTGAGTTGGTTTTTAAAAAAGGGTTGAAGCTTTTGTATCTGATAGGTATGCTCCATAACAGCAAAATAGCTATCAAAGGTTCTATTGTCCAACCCTACCTCTTTTTGTAACTCATTTTTATTAAACATATTGCCACTACGAATCATACAGAGTCTATACATTTTGACAAACTTATCAAGATTTCGTATATTTGCTAACTCTCTAGCATCAGACTCTATATAGGTTCGTATGTAGGAGCTAAACCAAAGGTACTTAGCTTTTTGGCTATTGATTTTGAGTATTTCAGGGTATCCACCATCAAGTATGTTTTCAAAAATATCACTGTTATACTTTTTTAAAATATACTCATCTAATGAACCACCAAAAATATCTACTATATTTTCTACTTTTTGGCTTTTTTCTTTTAAAGAGAGAGGATAAAGCTCCACAATCCCTATGCGACCTGCTAACGAATCCGATATATCTTTAAACCCTTGAAGCGAAGCTGAACCTGTCAAAATAAACTCCCCATTGATTCGTTTTTTATCAATATACTCTTTGAGGGTTATCATTAACTCAGGCAGTCGTTGAGCTTCATCTATAATTACAGGCTTTTCTAAATTTTCAATAAACCCTTTAGGGTCATTTTTTGCCATCTCATAGATATTGATGTCATCAAGGGTAATATAGTTCTCTATCCCCAAATGCAGAGCCAAAGTAGATTTTCCCACTTGTCTAGCTCCACTTATGAGTAGTACAGGAAAATATTTCAAGTACTCTTCTAGCTCTTCTCTTATGGCTCTTTTTAGATACTTCATTTATAATCCTTAATATTTTAGTAGTATAATACTGAAATTTTAAGAGATATAGACTTAATTTAGAAATTATGGTTTTATCGACCACTATCACAACTCCTCAGTAAAAACAACAATACTTCGAAC